>DATMSN010000977.1:0-6393 GCA_035565375.1 Duganella sp.
GCGTCGACCCGGCGCCAGGCGGCGGTGGCGCGCAGGCTGGCGATCCAGCGCTCCTTCAAGTCCAGGAACCAGCGCAGCAGCCGGGCGAACCAGACGATGGTCAGCAGCACCGGCCGCGTCAGCAGGTACAGCCGCGCCACGGCCGCCGCGCCGACCACCTTGGCGACGATGATGACCAGCAGGCCGGTCAGCGCGTGGCCATTGCCCATCGCCCACAGGGCCAGCAGCTTGACGGGAAACAGCAGCACGGCCGGCAACCCGAACAGCACCAGCGCCGCGTACGGCCCCAGGCGGCAGATCCAGGCCTCGAGCCGGTGCAGCGGCGGCCACGCGGTGAGCCGCTCCATCAGGCGCGCGCCGAGCGTCCAGAGCCAGTCTTCCAGCAGCAGCAGCACGGCGGCGAGGTACACCAGCGGCGCGAACAGCCTGCGCGCGTATCGTCGGAAGGGTTTCATCGTTTGGTATGTTGTTCCTCTGACAGCATGATACGTGAAGCGCCGCCGACGCGGGGAAAAGGCCGCTGCCGTGCAGCGTCGCCGAGGCGTTACAATAGTCCGCATGAATAAAGCATTTGTCAAAGAATCGGACGGGGACGACGACGAGGAAGCCGCCGCGCTGGCGCTGGCGATCCCGGCCGGTTCGAAGAACTACATCACGCCGGCGGGCTACCAGCGTATCAAGGACGAGCTGCTGCAGCTGATCGACGTCGACCGGCCGGAGGTGGTGCGCATCGTGCACTGGGCGGCGTCGAACGGCGACCGCTCCGAGAACGGCGACTATATCTATGGCAAGCGGCGCCTGCGCGAGATCGACCGCCGCATCCGTTTCCTCACCAAGCGCATGGATTCGGCGGCCATCGTCGACCCCAGCGTCCATCATGGCGGCGACCAGATCTTCTTCGGCGCCACCGTCACCTATTGCAACCAGAACGACGAGACGCGCACGATCACCATCGTCGGCATCGACGAACTCGACCCGCTGAACGGCAAGATCAGCTGGGTGGCGCCGGTGGCGCGCGCGCTGACCAAGGCGCGCGAGGGCGATGTCATCACGTTCCAGGCGCCGCACGGGGTGGAGGAGCTGGAGATTCTGGAAGTGAGCTATCCCGCACCTGTCGGGGATTGACGTTGACGGGCGCGCCGGTGATCCACGCGACGGCTGTTGTAAATTATTCAAAGATGATTATTTCGCACAATAGTGAAATATAATGGTATTTCCATGTGGAACTATCATTCCAATCGAAGTGAACCTTTGAAGGTCATCATAATGAATATAACAAATGTAGCGGCCGGCGGTTTGTTGGCGGCGAGCCTCCTCGCGGCGGGAGCGGTGCGGGCCGCTCCAGACATCGTCATCCAGAGCATTCCGTTCGATATGGCCACGCAGGAGACATATGCCAACATCAGCGCCGATGGCCGCTATGTATCGTTCAAGCTTCAGCAGAGGAGCTCGACCGCGTCTCTTCCTACCACGGTCTATGTTCAGGATTTGGTCACTGGGCAGCGGGTCCAGGCCAATTTGACACTCGCCGGTGCTCCCGCGCCAAGTAATTCCAATTGTCAAACTCCGTCGATGAATGCCACGGGCCGCTATGTCGTCTTCACCTGTGTTGCGTTGTATATGGGGGGCACGACTACTGGTGGCTGGGCGAATTTCGTTTATGACCGGGAAACGAATTCGACGCAGATGATTCCTGATACCGGCGATGACCGGCCGGGGAACAACGGCACCGGTATCAGTGCTGACGGCCGCTTCGTGGCGTTCCGCACGACGACCGGACAAAGCATCTCTAAAATCTACGTGCGTGATCTCGTCAACAAGACTACTAGCAGTACCAACGCCAAGACGGTGCAGGTAAGTGCGTACCGGCTGTCGATCAGCAACGATGGCCGCTACATCGCGTATACGGGCCGCGATACCGGTTCTCCGTTGAACGTATCGGTTTATGACCGGGTGACTGGCGTGACGGAAGCGGTGGACGTAAGACTCGATGGCAGTCGTTCAGCGGTTAGTACCTCCGAGGTGACAATGAGCGACGACGGTTCGGTGGTCGCTTTTATTTCGACCGATAAAGCATTAGCGACCACGACGCCGCTCTCGACCCATAGTGGTGTGTATGTACGTGATCGCAAAACTGGCACAACCGAAATGGTCAGCAACGTCACTAATTTCTCGGTGATACATGCAGGTGTCAGCGGCAACGGGCGGTATGTTGGCTATGTACAATCTGGCATTATGTATGTCTATGATCGCACGACCAAGCTCACGCGCAAGATTGTCCAGAGTGCCGTACAGGCTTATGGTCCGCCGCGCTTCTCTACCGATGGACGCTACGTGGTTTTTACCGGCTATGATACGCGCGGATTCCAGTCCGTCACCATTGCCGATTTGGGCGTGGCGCCAGGCGTGATCTTGTCCGCCAATCAACTGACGCTGACCGAGGGGGGGAACCCGGGCACCTACACCATGGCACTGACCCAGGCGCCGGATGCGGACGTCAAGATCGGGGCCGCAACAAGTGCGCAGCTTAGTTTGGCGCGCAAGGAGTTGACGTTTACGTCGGCTAACTGGAGTTCGCCGCAAGTCATCAGTGTCCAGGCCGTCGCAGACGGCGTTACCGAAGGCAAACACACTGCAACCATCGTCCATACCGTCGCCAGCGTGGATCCGAGCTATAGCGTGGTGCGTCCGGCGGACGTTAGCGTGACGATTACCGATGGCATCACCCCGACCATCGTCATTCCCGCGACGACTTGGACTAGAACGGAGTTGCCGTTGTCCGGTACCGCAGCGCCGGGCTCGACTGTCTTGCTGACTGCCGTGAACCGCAGCACTGGCTGGCTGTCTTCAGTGAGCATTGTTACCGATGCGCAGGGCAACTGGAGTTACACGCTGAGCGGTTATACCGACGGCGTGATCGATTTGGATGCGCAGGCCGACGGCGTGAAGAGCGTGGTCCGGACGGTAACGGTGAAACTGACTGTCATCCCACCAACGCCGACCTATATCGATGTCACCGGCTACATCCGTACAACCGGGTTAAGCATGGCCTACAACCGTGCGACCGGTAAATATGTGGGGAACGTGTTGCTGACCAATACCGGAAGCATTCCGCTGTCCGGTCCGTTGCATCTCCAATTCGACAATCTGACCGCAGGCATTACACTGTCGAACGCGACAGGCAGCCATAACGGATCACCCTATATCACCGTACCCGGCGGGTTAATGCCGGACGGGGCCGTCACCATTCCTCTGGAATTTACCAACCCGGCCAAGAACCCAATTAATTATGATGCGAAGATTTACAGCGGTACTTTCTAAACGCTGACTTAGGACAAAAAGCGGACCTTGTGTCCGCTTTTGTTTTCTTATCAATAATGTTGTCTTCCGATTTGAAAAGGCCATTAAAAGCAGCGCAGTTCAGAATTTTGACAATATTGCCACCATGATAAATTGATTTTAGGAATTAATTCCTTGCAGGAAATCTCTCTTTTTTCAATCTACATCAAGGAGCTGAACATGTTTAACTTTAAATCGAGCCATGCCTTCCGCCGCAAGTTGCTCGCTCTCGCGCTGGCCGCCGGCACCGGCCTGGCCGGTGCGGAAACCCTGCACATAGAAGTCGATACCAAAACCCTCGGCAGCTTGGGCAGCACCGGTTGGATCGATCTGTTCTTCATGCCCTATAACGCCAAGGCCACGCCGGCAACGGCCACCTTGTCTGATTTTTTCGGCTTTGACACCGGTACCGCCGCGCAGACTTCCGGTAATGTCTCCGGCTCGCTGGCCAGCGGCTTCAGCCTGAGTAATCTCGGCCTTGGCGCGGACTTATTTCATTCGGTAAGCTTGGGAGGCAAGGTGGGCTTCAATGTCGATTTCACCGGCGCGGTCGATAGCGCTGTCAACCGCGTGCGGTCCACACTGTCTGTGGCGCTGTATGGTGCTGATCAAACCACTCTGCTGGGCAACGGCGATGCCGCCAGCGGAGCACTGGTACAACTGTACTGGCTGCCGTCATCCAACGGCGCTACGCCGGGCACGGTCACCTACCAGGTGTTCGACACCGTGGCCAGCGTCGGCACGCCGATGCAAGCGTCGCCAGTGCCGGAACCGTCGACCTGGCTGATGATGGGGGGCGGACTGGGCGTGCTGGCGCTGGCGTGGCGCCGCAAAGCTAGCGAGGCTTTCGCTGCCTAAACAAACGGGTGTGGCACCGCCGCCCGCTGTCCCCGGCCCGCTGTTGTTGCACGGCAGCAGGCGGCTGGAAAGCCGTTACAATGCCAACATGAATAGCGCCATTGTTAAAAATTCGCACCAGAAGGAGGATGGCGAAGCGCTTGGGATCGTCCGGCGCGGCCTGGCCGCGTTGTCGCTGCTGGCGCTGTTCGGCTCCCCGCTGCACGCCGCCGGAATCGACTCCTACACGATCGACCACAACTTCAGCCGCCCCGACTACCGCGACCGCTATACCTTGCAGGTGTTGCGGGCGGCGTTGCAGGCCTCCACCGCCAAGTACGGTCCGTTCGAGCTGCACACGTCGCCGCTGGGCATGGAGCGCGACCGTCTGATGTTCGAAATGATCAAAGGCGACCTGGTGAATCTGAGCGCGCAAATCACCTCGGCGGAATGGGAGCGCAATCTCATTCCGATCCGCATCCCGATCGACAAGGGCGTGTCGGGCTACCGGATCTCGCTGATCGACGGCCGCCGCCAGGCCCAGTTCAGCGCACTGACCGGCCTGGCGCAGTTGAAGGCCTTGTCGCTGGGCGCCGGCCGGCAGTGGAGTTCGACCGCCGTGTTCAGCAGCGCCGGCTTCGATGTGGTGCCGGGCAATTCGACGGCCGGCCTGCACAGCATGCTGGCGGCGAGCCGCTTCGTGCATTTTCCGCGCGGGGTGGAGGAGGCGGTCTTCGAGCAGGAGGCCTACGTGGGCGCGTTTCCGGCGCTGGCCATCGAGAGCAGCCTGGTGATCTATATGCCGCTGCCGCGCTATTTCTTTGTCGCGCCCGGCCACCAGCGGCTGGCCCGGCGGCTGGAGTACGGCCTGCACTTGCTGATCGCCGATGGCCGCTTCGACCAGATGTTCCACCAGGCCTACGATGGCGTGATCGAGAAGGTGGCGCTGCGCAAGCGCCGCCTCTTCAAGCTGGACAACCCGTTTCTGTCGCCGCAGACGCCGCTGGCGCACAAGGAGTACTGGTATGACCCGTTTCCCCATAAGTAGGCTATCCTTGCCGGGTTCGTCCAGTGGTTTCGGGGCGGCATCACAAACTCGTTACAATGGCCAAGATGAATACGGCAATTGTTCAGAAGTCGGATCGGCATGATGACGGGCGCGCCCGCCGTCTGATCCGCCGCGCGCTGTTGGTGTCGATGCTGGCGCTGTTTGGCTGGGCACTGCCGGCGCGCGCGCTCGATACCTATCTGCTCGACCATGTCTTCAGCAATCCCGACTATCGTGACCGCTATGCGCTGACGGTGTTGACGGCGGCGCTGGAGGCGTCGAGCGCCAAATACGGCCCGTTCGAGCTGCGTACCTCGAATCACGTCATGGAGCGCGACCGCATGATGCTGGAAATGGTCAAGGGCGACCTGGTCAACCTGACGGCGCAGATCACGTCGGTGGAATGGGAGCGCAGGCTGATTCCGATCCGCATCCCGCTCGACAAGGGGTTTTCCGGCTATCGCATTTTCCTGATCGACGGCCGCCGCCAGGCGCGGTTCAGCGCGGTGACGACGGTGCAGCAGTTGCAGGTGCTGCCGGTGGGATCGGGGCGGCAGTGGAGCGCCACGGCGGTGTTGCGCAACGCCGGCTTCGACGTCGTGGCCGGCCCCTCGACCCCCGGTCTGCATGCGATGCTGGCGGCCCAGCGCTTTGTCTACTTTCCGCGCGCGATAGAGGAGGCATTGTTCGAACGCGACGCCTTCGCGGCGGATTTCCCGGCGCTGGCCGTCGAGACGGATCTGGCGTTGTACATGCCGCTGGCGCGCTATTTCTTTATCTCCCCGAGCCAGCAGCGATTGGCCGCCCGGCTCGAATACGGCATGCAATTGATCGCCGCCGACGGCCGCCTGGACCTGCTGTTCCACCAGGCGTACGATGGCTTGATCGAGAAGGTGGGATTGCGTAGGCGCCGGATTTTCAGGCTGGACAATCCTTTTCTGCCGCCGCGCACGCCGCTGTCGACCAAGGCGTACTGGTACGATCCGTCGCCGCAAAAATAGGATTGCGCGGCGCCCGCGCACCACAAGCCGACCGCATGAGGGAAATCGTTACAATCACTATGATGAACCAGGCAACTGTAAACCGGCCGTGCCGCGATGACGACGGCGGGCCCACGCGGACCCGCCGCCTGATGCGGTGCGCGCTGGCGGCGCTGGCGCTGTTCGGCG
>DATMSN010000978.1:0-2717 GCA_035565375.1 Duganella sp.
GGCGGCGCGGTCGCGCTGGCGGCGTTGACCACCCATCCGTCCAGCCTGGTGGTGGCGTTGACGCTGTTGTCGGTGGCGGCGGCGCTGATTTTCTCGGCGTTGCCGATTTTCTGGGCGATACCGGCCGCGCGATTGCCGCAACGGTCGCGCGCCGGCGGCATAGCGCTGGTCAGCAGCCTGGGCATCACCAGCGGCATCGCGGCGCCGTGGGCCATCGGCCAGATCAAGACCGCCACCGGCAGCATGGACAATGCGCTCCATATCCTCAGCGCGCTGCTCGTCGCCAGCGCCTGCGTGCTGCTGAAGGTCATCGCGCGCCGGCCGGCGGAAGAACCGGCCTGAGGCGGCGGCTGGGGCCGAAGACCGGTTCGGCGTCGTCGGCCCGCGCAGCTGACCGCGCGGACGGGGGAATGCTTGGCCCGACACGCCGATCGTCGACGAACGGCCGTGGTAGCCGATCGGCGCCTGCGCGAACTCGACTTGAATCTATTGTTGGTGTTCCACGAGGTGTTTCGCGAGCGGCAGATTGCCGCCGCCGCCAAGCGCCTGCCGTTACCGCCGGGGCGAGGGTGGCCGCTGCTCGCGGGCGCTGGTGGCCGGATTGTTCGCCGGGCCGGGGTGACGTCTCGGGGTTATGCCTATTCCGGGTGGGTATCGAAGGTCTGCTTGACCAGTTGCCGCAGCCAGTTGTTGGCGGCGTCGTGCTGGAAGCGCGGATGCCAATGCTGGCGGATGGCGAACGGCGGCACCGCCACCGGCGTTTCGACCACGCGGATGCTGTGGTAACCGGCGAAGCGGGTCGCCAGTTCGCGCGGCACGGTCGCCACCAGCGCCGGATTTTGTTCGATGATCATCGGCACGGTGAGGAAGTGCGGCGTGGTCAGGTAGATCCGGCGCTGCCCGCCCAACTGGTCGACCACGGCGTCGTAGGCGTCCTCGAGCCGGCCCGACATCGACACGACGATATGTTCGAGCGCGAAAAACTGCTCCTGCGTTAATTGTTCACCGATATGGCGGTTGCGCCGGTTGACGATGGTGACGAACGAGCGCGTGAACAACTGCTGTTGATACAAACCGCCGGGCATCGAGTGCAGCGAACCGAGCGCCAGATCGGCCTCGCCGCTCTCGAGCACGCCCTGGATCTGCTGCATCGGCACTTGCAAGGTGCGCAAGGTGCAGCCGGGCGCCGCGTCGCGCAGGCGGCTGATCAGGCGCGGCAGGAAAATCAACTCGCCCATGTCCGTCAGGCACAGGCTGAAGGTGCGCCGCGCCACCGCCGCGTCGAAGCCCTCGCGCACCAGCAACTCGCCGCGCACCGTGCCCATCACCGACAGCACCGGCGCCAGCAGCTCGAGCGCGCGCGGCGTCGGTTGCATGCCTGCGCCCGTCTTGAGGAATAGCGCGTCGCCGAAGAACAGCCGCAAGCGCTTGAGCGCGTGACTGACGGCGCTTTGCGACATATTCAATTCCGCCGCCGCCCGGCTGACGCTGCCGATGCGCATCAGCGCGTCGAGCACCGGCAGCAGGTTCAGGTCGAGTTCCTGTTCCCCGTTATGCATGTTGTTCATAGTTGTAATCGACGGTATGTGATGTACATATAATACGACAACTCGTATCGTGTGCCTACCGACTTAGCACACAACGAGGAGATCGCATCATGACGGACAAGAAATTCGCATCCCAGGCCGACCTGGAGGAAAAAAAGACCAGTTTCATCAAACTGTCGGACAACGCGTACGCGTACACCGCCGAGGGCGACCCGAACTCGGGCGTGATCATCGGCGACGACAGCGTGATGGTGATCGACACCACCGCCACGCCGATCATGGCCCGGGCCTTGATCAAGCACATCCGCGGTGTCACCGACCTGCCGATCAAATACGTGGTGCTGTCGCACTACCACGCGGTGCGGGTGCTGGGCGCGTCGGCGTACTTCGACGAGGGCGCCGAACAGATCATCGCCTCGCGCGGCACCTATGAAATGATCGTCGAACGCGGCGAACAGGACATGAAGTCCGAGATCGAGCGCTTCCCGCGCCTGTTCGCCGGCGTCGAATCGGTGCCGGGCCTGAGCTGGCCGACCATGGTGTTCGAAAAAGAGATGACCATCTTCATGGGCAAGCTGGAGGTCAAGCTGGCGCACATCGGCATGGGCCACACCAAGGGCGACACCATCGCCTGGATTCCGTCGCAAAAGATCTGCTTCTCGGGCGACCTGGTCGAGTTCGACGCGGCCGCCTACACCGGCGACGCCCAGCTCGAGGAATGGCCGGCCACGCTCGAGGCGCTGCGCGCGCTGGGCGCCGAGAAGCTGGTGCCCGGACGCGGCCCGGCGCTGCTCGACCCGCAACAGGTCAACGCCGGCATCGACTACACCCAGGACTTCGTCACCACCTTGCTCGGCAGCGCCCGCGAGGCGGTGGCCGGCGGCCTGTCGCTCAAGGAAGCGATGGCCCACGTGCGCGGCAAGATGGACCCCAAGTTCGCCCACGTGTTCATCTACGAGCACTGCCTGCCGTTCGATGTCACCCGCGCCGTCGACGAGGCCCAGGGCATCAAGCACCCGCGCATCTGGACCGCCGAGCGCGACAAGGAAATGTGGCACGCGCTGCAAAGCTGAACAACGCCGCAACGCTGTACTAGCGCCACTGGCGGCGCGGCGGCCCGCCGCGCCTTCGCACAATATTTTTTGGACGTGATGATGGACATCGATTATC
>DATMSN010000979.1:0-1959 GCA_035565375.1 Duganella sp.
GCTGACCAGCGGCGCGCCGTCGCCGCCGTCCGCGCTGGCGGCGCCGACCGGTCTCGTGTCGAGCGAGCGGTAGTCCCAGCTGCTCAGTTCGATGGCGTTGGTTTGCAGGCGCAGCTCGGTGCGCCAGCGGTCCAGCGTGTCCTGTTGCATGGTCGCGCCGGGCTGGCTGAAGGCGATGCTGGCCTGGGCGTTGGGCTTGAAGCTGCCGTTGTGGTCGGCGATGACCATGGTGTGGCCGCCCAGGCCGGGACTGGCGGCGTCGCCGCTGTGCTCGAAATAGTGGAATAGGCCTTCATCGTGCATCAGGCGCTCAACGAAGGCGAGGTCGCTTTCCTGGTATTGCGTGGTGATGCTGCGCTTCGGATAGACGGCGCGGTCGACGATGTCGAAGCGCCACGCCGGCGCCAGCCTGCCCTGGCCCTGGTAGGCGCCGAAGACGGTGTCGAGGATGTCGAACACCGTCATGTCCTGGAAGATGCGGCTGTCGCGTCCGCGCGCGAGGAAGGCGGTCCAGGGTTCGATGGTGAGGTTGTAGCGGGCGAAGCCGCCGTTGGCGCCGGCCATGTCGATGGCGGTCACGTGGCCGTGGAACGGTCTGGACTGGTCGCGGCTGGCGGCGGTCATCAGCTCGAGCAGCACCGGCTGGCCGATCAGCGATTTGAGCGGAATGGCGGCGTCGGTCGACAGCGCGGCGATCTTGAAGCTGAAGCCGATGCCGATGCCTTCCTCGCCGCGCACGCATTCGGCCAGCAGGACGTCGGGGCCGAGCGGCGTGGTCAGTTTGAGTATCCGTGTGCTTTGCGAGAATCCGGAGAGCAGGGAGAGGGTGGCGGACAAGCTGTTTTGCGATGAAACCAGTTCTGACATGAAACTTCTACTCCAGATTGTTGGCCGCGCTGGCACCTCCAACGCCGGGCTAGATATAATCCATGCAAGATTACACCCTAGAAAGTACTGTTTGACAAGTGCGATTCGATTGAAGATGCAAATCAGCGTGGGCAACTATGAGCACGCCGTCCATACAATTGTTTCCGCGTCTACGCTTCCGGAGCGGCGTCTGGCGATAAACGGCATCGGAGTTCCCCCATTTGGCGTCAGGACCTTGCTGCGGATCCAATTGGAGCACCGACGAGCCCAGGTCTTTGTCCCGGAACAGGGTGACGGTCGGGTCACCGGTCTGGCCGCAAAAGGAGTAGTCGTCGATATGGCTTTGACGTCGGGTGCCAGGGAAACCTCCGTCTTTCATGGTATTTACTTCCCCCGTTTCTCCTCCGGCTCGTCTTCGCCTTCGACAATTGGTGGCCCCACCGCCGCCAACACCTCGTCCGACCACTTGATGGAGATTGCCGTGACATAGCTAAACCACGCAAAAATGCCGAGGAGCGTTACGATCGGGAAAAATATTGGGAACAAGAGAAAACCGAGAATGGTCAGCAGGCGTGCATGCTGCCACCACAGCTTCAGCGTGTCGCCATAAGGCCCCGTGCGAGCCATGCACTTGAGAAAAGTGGCGGGTTTTTCGGAAGGAGACAAAACCTCGCCAAGTGGCAAATGCGGGCCGCCGTCCTCCATGAACATACGCACGTGCTCGTATACGGCGGAGACCGTCACTTCTCCCATCAGCATGCTATTCCCCAAAGTAAAGGCATCGACAACCGTCGGGTCGGTGGCGCTCTGTCGAACAATCAATACAAGCGAGTGGATACGGCTGATCGTCGCGGTGTTGGCGTTGACAGCGGCATGATGTTCGGCGTCGATCAGGTTCCAGTCGTAAGTCGCCGATCTCAGCGGCCATTTTTTAAGCAATCCCTTCCATCCAGGTTGGACCTCACGGAAAATTCTGTAAACTTTCCTGTTCTTACGATCGAAAATGATGGGCTCTTCCTCGGGGCGGAACAATTCAAGGCGAACAAACTTCAAGAAAAAAAATATGCCGATAGGAGTGAAGACGCCGATGGC
>DATMSN010000980.1:0-2621 GCA_035565375.1 Duganella sp.
CACCGCCACCGCCGTTGCGATGGCCGGCGCCGCCGCTGCGCAGTTGCACAGGCTGGGCGCGCGCGTTCGGGTCCGGCTCGAAGCCCGGGATCACTTCGCGCGGCAGGGTTTGCTTGATCAGCTTTTCGATGTCCTTCAACATGTCGTGCTCGTCCACGCAGACCAGCGACACCGCTTCGCCGGTGGCGCCGGCGCGGCCGGTGCGGCCGATGCGGTGCACATAGTCCTCGGGAATGTTCGGCAGGTCGTAGTTGACCACGTGCGGCAGCTGGTCGATGTCGATGCCGCGCGCGGCGATGTCGGTGGCCACCAGCACTTGCAGCTTGTTATCCTTGAACTCGGACAGCGCCTTGGTGCGCGCCGACTGGCTCTTGTTGCCGTGGATCGCCATGGCGCCGATGCCGTCACCGCCCAGCTGTTCGACCAGCTTGTTGGCGCCGTGCTTGGTGCGCGTGAATACCAGCACCTGCGACCAGTTGTTCGCCTTGATCAGGTGCGCCAGCATCGGGTGCTTCTTGTCGCGGTCGACCGGGTGGATCTTTTGCGCGATCACTTCCACGGTCGAGTTGCGGCGCGCCACTTCGATCGTCGCCGGCTTGTTCAGCAGGCCGTCGGCCAGCGCCTTGATCTCATCGGAGAAGGTGGCCGAGAACAGCAGGTTCTGGCGCTTGGCCGGCAACACCGCCAGCACTTTCTTGATGTCGCGGATGAAGCCCATGTCGAGCATGCGGTCGGCTTCGTCCAGGATCAGGATTTCGACCTGCGACAGGTTGACGGTGCGCTGTTCCATGTGGTCGAGCAGGCGGCCCGGCGTGGCCACCAGGATGTCGACGCCGTGCTTGAGCTGCTTGATCTGCGGGTTGATGCCGACGCCGCCGAAGATCACGGTCGAGTTCAGCTTGGTGTACTTGCCGTAGGTGCGCACGCTTTCCTCGACCTGGGCCGCCAGTTCGCGCGTCGGGGTCAGGATCAGCGCGCGGATCGGGCGCTGGCTGGTGTTGCTGGTCTGCGCCGCGCCGTTGGCGTCGGTCGACAGGCGTTGCAGCAGCGGCAGGGTGAAACCGGCGGTCTTGCCGGTGCCGGTTTGCGCGCCCGCCAGCAAATCGCCGCCGTTCAGGACCGCGGGGATCGCCTGCAGTTGGATCGGGGTCGGCGTGGTGTAACCGGTTTCGGTGACAGCACGGACAATAGCGTCGGACAAACCGAGGGAGGAAAATGACATGGTAACTTTATATGGAGATCGGCCTGTCGCCTCTTGGGCGCCAGTCGCAGGCAATCGGATTTTTGGATTGCGGCGCAAGGACTGGTCAGATGCCGCGGCTATCAGTATAACAGCTTAGGCCGTTTGATGTTTCAAATGGGAAATGAAAAAGGGGGCATACGCCCCCTTTTTTTGTAACAGTTTGTCTAGCGCGCCGTTATGGGGCGCAAATCACGCGTACGGCGTCAGCAGGCCGACCATCTGGCCGAAGATCTTCGGGCTGGCGGCGATGATGTCGCCCTTGTACAGGTAGTCCGACTCGCCGTTGAATTCGCCGACGATGCCGCCCGACTCGGTCACCATCAGCGCACCGGCGGCGATGTCCCAAGGCTTGAGGCCTTTTTCGTAGAAGCCGTCGAGGCGGCCGGCGGCGACGTAGGCCAGGTCCAGCGCGGCGCTGCCCGGGCGGCGCACGCCGTGCGAGCGTTCGGCCATGATGCCGTACATCTTCAGGTATTCGTCGAGCGCCTTGGCGTTGCCGGCCTGGTAGCCGGTCGAGAGCAGGGCGTTGGCGATACGGTCGAGCTTGGTGACGCGGATGCGCTTGTCGTTCAGGTAGGCGCCGGCGCCCTTGGTGGCGGTAAACAGGTCGTTGCGCACCGGGTCGTAGATGACGCCCTGCGTGATCACGCCGCGCTGCGACAGCGCGATCGAGATGCAGTATTGCGGGAAGCCGTGCATGAAGTTGGTGGTGCCGTCGAGCGGATCGATGATCCACGTGTATTCGGTCTCGTCGTTGGCGTTCTTGGACGGGCCCGATTCCTCGGCCAGGAAGGCGTGGTCGGGATAGGCTTTGGACAGCACCTCGATGATCGCCTGTTCGGCGGCCTGGTCGACGTCGGTGACGAAATCCTTGTGGTTTTTCTCGGTCACGATGACGCGGTCGAGGTCGAACGAGGCGCGGTTGATGACGGCGGCGGCGCGGCGGGCGGCTTTGATCGCCGTGTTGAGCATTGGGTGCATGTTGAGCTTTTCCGTTAAAAGAACGCTAACGCCCACCGGCGGACGGGGCCGCGGCGGCGCGTTAGAGGACAAGAGTGAATTAAAGAGCGGAGCGGCGGCGACAGGGTAAAATCCGGGTTTGCGGGCAGGCTGGTGGCCGGGCCGCAAGGTTGAAGTTATTGTATCGATACCGCGCAATAGCGCTATTTTAAATGAACCTGCCCGAAATCAACACGAATCTTTTCACGCGGCTGCGATTTATTCTGGTCGAAACCAGCCGCGCCGGCAATATCGGCGCCGCCGCGCGCGCCATGAAAACCATGGGCTACAGCGACCTGGTGCTGGTCGCGCCCCGTTTCGAGGACGCGGCGCGGGACCCGGAGGCGGTCGCCTTCGCCAGCGGCGCGCAGGATATCCT
>DATMSN010000981.1:0-4687 GCA_035565375.1 Duganella sp.
GGCCGGCGGCGCTGGGCGTGTACTGGCCGCTGCGCGACGAGCCGGATCTGCAGGCCGCCTATGTGGCGCTGGAGCGGCTCGGCGCGCGGCTGCTGCTGCCGGTGGTGGTGGAAAAACACGCGGCGCTGGAGTTCGCGGACTGGCGCGTCGGCGAGGCGATGGTCAAGGATGCGATGGGAGTGGCGGTGCCGGCGGATTTGCGGCTGGCGGCGCACTATCCGCCGGCGCTGCTGGTGCCGTGCCTGGGGTTCAACGCGCAGGGATACCGATTGGGCTATGGCGGCGGGTTTTACGACCGCACGCTGGCGCGGACGCCGCGTCCGGAAACGGTGGGCATCGGCTACGGCTGCCTTGAGGTGAGGTTCGACGGCGACGCGCACGACGTGGCGCTGGACCGCATCGTCACCGAGATCGGGGGCGTTTAACCCGCACGGCGGCCACAGGGGTCGTACCCCGTACGGGGTACGACCCCGCCTGGAAGTGCGGGTTTCGCAGGTCCGCCAGCTGTCACACCAGCCGTTGCCACAGCGCGGTGGTCGCCGCCGCCTGGTTCATGCTGTAGAAGTGCAGCCCCGGCGCGCCGCCGGCCAGCAGGCGCTCGCACAACTGCGTGACGACATCGAGGCCGAACGCCTTGATCGACGCCGTGTCGTCGCCGTAGCTGGCCAGCTTCAACCGCACCCAGCGCGGTATCTCGGCGCCGCACATGTCGGAGAAGCGCATCAACTGCGTGTAGTTCGTGATCGGCATGACCCCGGCCACGATCGGCACGTCGATCCCCATCTTGCGGGTCTGGTCGACGAACTGGAAGTAGGCGTCGGCGTTGTAGAAGTACTGCGTGATGGCGGCGTTGGCGCCGGCCTTCACCTTGCGCTCGAACGCCAGCAGGTCGTCCTGCGGCGACTTGGCCTGCGGGTGCACCTCCGGGTAGGCCGCCACCTCGATGTGGAACCATTCGCCGGTCTCCTGGCGGATGAACTCCACCAGCTCGTTGGCGTAGCGGAATTCGCCGGCCGCGCCGTAGCCGCTGGGCAGGTCGCCGCGCAACGCGACGACGCGCTTGATGTTGTGCGACTTGAATTCGTCGAGGATGGCGCGGATCGACTCGCGCGTGCCGCCGACGCACGACAGGTGCGGCGCGGCGTCCTCGCCGGCCGCCAGGATTTCGACCACCGTGTCCAGGGTGCCGCGCTGGGTGCTGCCGCCGGCGCCGAAGGTCACTGAAAAATATTTGGGTTTCAGTTCGGACAGCTTGGCGCGCGTGGCACGCAGCTTTTCCGCACCCTCCGCCGTCTTCGGCGGAAAGAATTCGATACTGAAATTATGATTAGCCATCTGAGTTCTTCAAAAGTATGGTGGATAGAGCCCAGGAAATCACGCTGTACAACAGTGCGCCACCGATCGCCGACAGGAAGCTATCGACGTGGAAGCCGTCGACCCATTGCGCCACCAGCCAGAACATGAAGCCGTTGATGATGAAAATAAATAGTCCCAGCGACAGCATGGTCACGGGCAAGGTCAACAACAACAGCACGGGGCGGATCAGCGTATTTACAAGACCCAATACAAGAGCCGCGACGAGGGCTGCGCCTATGCTTGTGACATCGACGGAATGCATGAGGTACGGAATCGCCAGCAGGGCAACCGCATTGATTAACCAGGTAAGGACCAAACGCATGACTAAGACTCGCTGCAAAAATGGCTGGAAAGGGAGGCTGGATCAGGCGGGACCGGCAACAGACGCCGGCCCCGCCCCGTTCAAGCCGCCGCTAAATTAATAACGGTAGTGGTCCGGCTTGTACGGACCGGCTTGCGACACGCCGATGTAGGCCGCTTGCTCTTCGGTCAGCACGGTCAGCTGGGCGTTCAGTTTCTTCAACTGCAGACGCGCCACTTTTTCGTCCAGATGCTTCGGCAGCACGTAGACGCCGACCGGATACTTGTCGGTGTTGGCGAACAGCTCGATCTGGGCGATGGTCTGGTTCGCGAACGACGAGCTCATCACGTACGACGGATGGCCGGTGCCGCAACCCAGGTTCACCAGGCGGCCCTCGGCCAGCAGGATGATGCGCTTGCCCGACGGGAAGATCACATGGTCGACTTGCGGCTTGATATTTTCCCAGGTGTACTTCTTGAGCGCGGCGACGTCGATCTCGTTGTCGAAGTGGCCGATGTTGCAGACGATGGCCTGGTCCTTCATGGCCAGCATGTGCTGCTCGGTCAGGATGTGGTAGTTGCCGGTGCAGGTGACGAAGATGTCGCCGTGTTCGGCGGCGTAGTCCATGGTCACGACGCGGTAGCCTTCCATCGCCGCCTGCAGCGCGCAGATCG
Organism: Duganella sp.; assembly: GCA_035565375.1. Classification (GTDB taxonomy): domain Bacteria; phylum Pseudomonadota; class Gammaproteobacteria; order Burkholderiales; family Burkholderiaceae_D; genus Rugamonas. Next base: position 2,332 of record DATMSN010000981.1, read on the forward strand.
GATCGATTTCGGTGACCCACACCTGGGCCGACAGCGCGCGCATGGCCTGGGCCGAGCCCTTGCCGACGTCGCCGTAGCCGGCGATGACGGCGACCTTGCCGGCGATCATGACGTCGGTGGCGCGCTTGATGCCGTCGACCAGCGACTCGCGGCAACCGTACAGGTTGTCGAACTTGGACTTGGTGACGGAATCGTTGACGTTAATCGCCGGGAAGGCCAGCTTGCCGTCCTTGTGCATCTGGTACAGGCGGTGCACGCCGGTGGTGGTTTCCTCGGTCACGCCCATGATCTGCGGCAGGCGTTTCGAGTACCAGGCCGGGTCGATCGCCAGGTGGGCCTTGATGGCGTTGAACAGGCAGATCTCTTCTTCCGAGCCGGGGGCGGCCAGCACCGAGATGTCTTTTTCGGCGCGCGCGCCCAGGTGCAGCAGCAGCGTGGCGTCGCCGCCGTCGTCGAGGATCATGTTCGAGTAGACGGCGTTGCCGGCGGCGTCGGCGGGCCATTCGAAGATGCGGTGGGTGTAGTCCCAGTATTCGTCCAGGGTCTCGCCCTTGATGGCGAACACCGGGGTGCCGGCGGCGGCGATGGCGGCGGCGGCGTGGTCCTGGGTCGAATAGATGTTGCACGAGGCCCAGCGGACCTTGGCGCCCAGCGCCTCGAGCGTCTGGATCAGCACGGCGGTCTGGATGGTCATGTGCAGCGAACCGGTGATGCGCGCGCCCTTGAGCGGCTGCGACGCGGCGAATTCCTCGCGGATCGCCATCAGGCCGGGCATTTCGGTTTCGGCGATGCGGATTTCTTTGTCACCCCAGGAAGCCAGGGAGATATCGGCGACGAGGTAGTCTGGTGCGGATTTGAGTACGGCGTTCATCACGCCCTCCTTTCATGTTAGAAAAAAGTAACGTGAGCGCGGTTGCAGATTCCGAGCCTGGCGAAAGTGAATTCGTCGCAACGCTCCTCGGAAGGTGCATTTTAGCACCACCTTGGCGCGCCTCGCCATACAACTCGGCAAATAAGCGGGTCGGCGGATGTCCAGGCAACACCCAACTCCGGGGTCAGGTCTAACATTTCTACACGGCCTCGGGCGTAGAGCGCCTCTACGGCCGGGCTTGTGTAGCATTGGTGGACCTGACCCCGGAGTTGCTTTTATTTCAGGCCGGCGGCGGCGCGCAGGATCGCGGCCTTGTCGGTGCGCTCCCACGTGAACTCCGGCTCTTCGCGGCCGAAGTGGCCGTACGCGGCGGTCTTGGCGTAGATCGGACGCAACAGGTCCAGCATCTGCACGATGCCCTTCGGACGCAGGTCGAAGTGCTCCATCACCAGCGCGGCGATCTTGTCGTCCGGGATCACGCCCGTGCCCTCGGTGTACACCGTGATGTTGATCGGACGCGCCACGCCGATCGCGTAGCTGACCTGCACCTGGCATTGGCGCGCCAGGCCGGCGGCGACGACGTTCTTGGCGACGTAACGCGCGGCGTAGGCGGCCGAACGGTCAACCTTCGTTGGATCCTTGCCGGAGAAGGCGCCGCCGCCGTGCGGGCTGGCGCCGCCGTAGGTGTCGACGATGATCTTGCGGCCCGTCAGGCCGCAGTCGCCCTGCGGTCCGCCGATGACGAAGCGACCGGTCGGGTTGACCAGGTATTTGGTCTCGTTGAGCCATTCGCGCGGCAGCACCTGCTTGATGATCTCCTCGATCACCGCTTCCTCGATCTGCTTGTGCTGCATTTCCGGCGCGTGCTGCGTCGACAGCACGACCGTGTCGACCGCGACCGGACGGCCGTTGACGTAACGCAAGGTGACTTGCGATTTGGCATCCGGACGCAGCCATGGCAGGCGGCCGTCCTTGCGCAGCTGCGACTGGCGCTCGACCAGGCGGTGCGAGTAGTAAATCGGCGCTGGCATCAGTTCCGGGGTTTCATCGCAGGCGTAGCCGAACATCAGGCCCTGGTCGCCGGCACCCTGGTCCAGGTCCAGGCCGGCACCTTCGTCAACGCCCTGGGCGATGTCGGGCGATTGCTTGTCGTAAGCAACCAGCACGGCGCAACCCTTGTAATCGATACCGTATTCGGTATTGTCGTAACCGATACGCTTGATGGTATCGCGGGCGACTTGAATATAATCCACGTTGGCGAACGTGGTGATCTCACCTGCCAGCACGACCAGGCCGGTATTGCACAGGGTTTCCGCTGCGACACGGGCGCGCGGGTCCTGGGCCAGGATGGCGTCGAGGATGGAATCGGAAATCTGGTCGGCAACCTTGTCTGGGTGGCCTTCGGACACGGATTCAGAAGTGAAAAGGAAATCGTTGGACATCGCAAGCTCCTACTTGGTTTCAAAAAAATTGTTGTCGCAAAAC
>DATMSN010000982.1:0-3289 GCA_035565375.1 Duganella sp.
CACGCGCGACAACGCCGCGCCGATGCGCACGCGGGGCGCCAGCAGCGCCGCCATGCAGCCGATGGCGATGGCGTCGAAGCAGGCCAGGTAGCCGTACATATAGTAGATCTCGTTGTCGGCGTGCGCCGCGCGGTAGAACGGGCCGAGCGCCACCAGCGACAGGCAGAGCGCGACGAACATCCATTGGCGGCGCATCAGCAGGCAGGCCGGCGGCATCAGCAGGTAGAACACTTCCTCCACCGACAGCGACCAGTAGATGTTCAGGCTGTAGTTGAAATAGCCTTCCGACTGCATCAGCACGTTGTGCCAGAAGGTCAGCACCGAACCCGCGCCGATCAGGAAATGCGAGGCCGGCAGCCGGTGGCCGCCGTCGTCATTGCTGAACGAGGGCACGTCCAGGCAGCCGAGGATGACGATGACCGCCAGCGCCGGCAGCAGCGGCGGCAGGATGCGGGCCGCCCGCAGCAGGTAAAAGCCGCGCGCGTCGATGCGCTCCAGCGTGCCCCAGCGCCGCAACACGTTGCTGGTGATGAGAAAGCCGGAGATCGTGAAGAAAATGGTCACGCCATAATTGCCGTGCATGCCCAGCGCGCGCACCACGCCGGCCGGCAGCAGGCCCAGCGGACTTTGCTTCAGGCCGTAGGACAGCGCGAAGTGCAGTATCAGCACGCTGCAGATCGCCAGCGCGCGCAGGCCGTCGATGTAGCCGTTGCGGGCCAGGGGAGAGGGTTGCATACACGATTCCTTTCAAGGGGTAAGGCCGGCGCCCGTGGCGTTGGCGGTGACGATGGCCAGTTCGTTGGCATCGGCCGGCGCCACCAGCTTGCCGCGCGTGAGCAGCACGACGCGGCCGGCGCTGGCGATGGTTTCCGGCCGGTGGGCGATGATGACGCGGGTGACGCTGAGCGCCTTGATGGCCTGGTTGACCTGCAATTCCTTGCCGATGTCCAAGTGGCTGGTGGCTTCGTCGAGGAACAGGATGGCCGGCCGCTTGTAGAGCGCGCGCGCCAGCAGCACGCGCTGCTTCTGGCCGCCCGACAGCACCGTGCCCATGTCGCCGACCAGCGTGTTGTACGCCATCGGCATGGCGGCGATCTCGGCGTCGATGGCCGCCATCTGGGCGCAGCGCGCCACCCAGGCCGGGTCGGCTTGCGGATCGAAAAAGCTGATGTTGTCGCGGATCGAGCCGGCAAACAGGATGTCGTCCTGCAGCACCGTGCCGACCAGCTGGCGCAGGCTGTCGAGGCCGCACTGGCGCAGCGGGCGGCCATTGAGCAGCAACTCGCCGTCGTTGGGCTGCAGCACGCCCAGCATCACGTTCAGCAAGGTGGTTTTGCCGCAGCCGGAGGCGCCGACGATGGCCACCGATTCGCCCGGCTCGAGGCGCAGGTTGACGCCGTCGAGCACCAACGGTTCGCCGTCGGCGTAGCGGAAGCGCACGTCGCGCAATTCGACCACGGGCGGCGTCAGCGCGTTGGTCGGCAGCGGCGCCGTGCCGGCCGTGGTCTCGACCGGCGTCAGGGCGATGTCGGCCAGGCGCTCGCCGTGCAGGCGCAGCATGCGCAGTTCGAGGAATTTGTCGATCAGCGAACCGACGCGGACGTCGAACTGGCTCTTGTAGGCCAGGAAGGCGGTCAGCAGGCCGACCGTGAACGTGCCGTCCAGCACCAGGTTGGCGCCGCGCCAGATGATCAGGATGGTGGCGCCGCCAAACAGCACGCCGTTGAGCAGCTGGAACAGCAGCTGCAGCTTTTGCACCCGCAGGCCGGCGTTGATCTGTTCCACCAGCAGCGTCAGCCAGGAGGCGCGGCGCTGGTCCTGGCGCTGGAACAGCTTGATGGCCTTGACCCCGCGCACCGTTTCCAGGAAATGGCTTTGCTGCTTGGCGGCGTGGACGATTTGCGTCAGGTTGGCGTCGCGCAGCGGGCCGTACCAGATCAGCCGGGTGATGGCGTACAGCGCCAGGCAGGCCATGGCCCAGCCGGTCAGTTCCGGACTGTACAGGTACATCACGATGAACGTCACCAGCGCCATGATGCCGTCCAGTACCGCCTCCAGGAACGAGGTGGTCAGGGTGCGCTGGATCTGGTCGATGGCGCCGAAGCGCGACATGACGTCGCCCATGTGGCGCCGCTCGAAATACTGCACCGGCAGGCGCACCAGATGGGTGAACAGGTTGGCGCGCCACTGCAGGTTGAGGGTGGTGCTCAGGTACAGGATGGCCCAGCTGCGCAGCGCGCCCGTCGCCAGGCGCAGCAGCATGACCACGGTGAAGCCGATGGCCAGCGTGGTCAGCAGGCCGCGGTCGGCCGCCAGGATGGCGTTGTCGATGGTCCACTGCAAATAGAAGGGGCCGACGATCGCCAGCGCCTCCAGCGCCAGCGCCAGCAGCACGATCTGGGCGGCGGAGCGGCGCCAGCCGCTGACCCGGCCGAACAGGCTGCGCAGCGGCAGGCTGGGGGCGGCCGCCTTGGGCGTGAAATCCTGCTCCGGCCACAGCTCCAGCGCCACGCCGGTGAAACTGCGCGACAATTCCTCCAGCCGCAGCACGCGCTGGCCGATGGCCGGGTCGTGGATGGTCACCTGGCCGTTGCCGACGCGCGCCAGCACCACGAAGTGATTGAAATTCCAGTGCAGGATGCAGGGCAGGCTCAGCTGGTTGAGGGCGTCCAGGTCCAGCTTGACGGGACGGGTGCCCAGTCGCAGCGCCTGCCCCATCTGGATCAGGCTTTCCAGCGTGGTGCCCTTCTGCGAGACGGCAAAGCGCTGGCGCAGGTCGTTCAGGTCGGTGGCGTGGCCGTGGTGGCTGGCCACCATGGCCAGGCAGGCCAGGCCGCACTCGGTGGCTTCGGTTTGCAGGATGGTCGGCAGTTTCTGGCGCAGACCGAACGACAGGCGGTTCAGCAGGGTCATGGTGTCGTCGCGCCGCTCACATGCGGCCCGTCAGGCTATACAGTGGATCGAGCACCCATTCGTACAGGTGGCGCTGCTCGTGCAGGATGTCGGCCTCCAGCAGCATGCCGGTCTGCAGCGCCTGCGGCTGGCCGTAGGCCCGGATGTTTTGCTCGGCGAGGGTGACGACGACGCGGTAGCTGGCCTCGCGGCCGGCCGTGGCGTCGGTCGCCAGCGTGCTGCGGGTGACGCTGCGCACGACGCCGCGCGCGTGGCCGAATTTCTGGTAGGGATAGGCCTGGTAGCGCAGCTGCACCACTTGGTCGGGGCGGATGAAGCCGATCGCGCGGCTGGGCACGGACAGTTGCGCCTGCAGCGGGCTGCCGGCCGGCACGAT
>DATMSN010000983.1:0-3303 GCA_035565375.1 Duganella sp.
GGTCGCCGAGGACGCGCCCGCGCTGGCCGCCAACCAGCGCTTGTTCGCCCACGCGCTGCTCGACCCCACGCGGATTGCGCCGGTGCTGGAGCAACTTCAAGGCGAGCACGGCATCAACGAACACCGTCTCGCGCTGTATCGCGGCAACCTGGGCGCGACATGGGACAAAACCCTGGCGGCCGCCTATCCAGTCGTGCGGACGCTGGTGGGGGACGAGTTCTTCAGTGGCCTGAGCAGGGCCTACGGCCGCGCCCATCCTTCCGGCGGCGGCGATTTGAACCGCTTCGGCGCCGATTTCGATGCCTTCCTCCGGCATTTCCCCCATGTTGCCGATTATCCCTATCTACCGGACATGGCCGCGCTGGAATGGGCGCTGCACCGCGCGCACTATGCCCCGGCGGCCGAAGCCGTCACAGCCGGGCAGCTCGCCGGGTTGTCGCCCGAGCAAATGGAGACCGCCCGGATGACACTGCATCCGGCCTGCCGGCTGTACTCGTCGGAGTGGGCGGTGATTCCGCTCTGGCAAGCGCACCAGGCGGACGGCGGGGTGGACTTTCCGGAGCGGATGGCCGCGCCCAGCCATGGCGTGGTCGCGCGTCCGCGATGGAAGACGCGGGTGCTGCCGCTCGGCGGCGCCAGTCATGCGGCGTTGCGGGTATTGGGGGAGGGGAGGGATTTCGGCGCCGCGCTCGATGCCGCGTTTGACATCGACGCAGCCTTCGACGTGGCCGGCAACTTACAACTCTGGCTGGCCCACGCGCTGATCGTCGAGATAGAGGTGTGACAGGGCGGCGGCGGTCAGGCGCCGGGTTTGAACGCGCGGAATACCTTGGCTTCGCCGGTCAGGTCCCGGTGCAGCCGGCTGGCGGCGGCCGTCAGCTCGATCATGCGGCCGATCTGGGCGTCCTCGAACCGGGCCAGTTCCTCGGTGGCCGTCAGCAGCGCCTGCGCCAGCTTGGCGCGCGCGCCCTGGTACAGCGAACCGTGATACTGATTCGTGTTCTTCAGCAGCTCTTCGGCGTTTTCAATCACCTGGCGCAGATCGTCGAGCAGTTTTTCCTGGGTTGGGCTATGTGGTTCAGGACCGTCCATGACGTCCCCCTGGTCGTAAAGAAATTGGTTGAAAAAGCCGGGTGGCAAGCATTTCCAATATAACTACGATATCGCCAGTCGGTTTGCGCATAATCAAACACGCTCACCCCCGTCTGCAGCGTTTTCTCGGCTGCGCTTACAGATTACTCCATTATTGCTCAAAAGCAAGAAGGAATTACACGCCGTCAACGGTAATTTTGACGTCGCCGACGCTGACCTGCTGACCGGCGCGGATTTTCGCCGTCTTGCGCAACTCTTGCTTGCCGTCCACTTTCACTGCGCCGCTGGCCACCATCATCTTGCCGGCGCCGCCGCTGTCGCACAATCCGACCAGCTTCAATAGCTGGTTCAGTTCGACAAATTCACCGTTCAATTCGAAGCTTACTTGTTGCATTTTATCCCCTGTTGCCATGATATAAAGTGGGCGCCTACTTCACTATTGACAGTGTAGCGGCATTCCGACAGGCGCGCAGTTTACCCGATCGAATCGGGTTGTCACCCGGAAAAAAAATTGCTATGCTGAAGTTACTGCAAAATATTTAAGCAGTGTGACGTGCCTCACCGAGCAGCATCATGAATAAGCTCTCCCTGACTGTGCTGGTAATCGTTTTTCCGTTCTCGACGGCGGCTGGCGCGGCCACATCCGACGCCGCTTTGCCCCAGCAGTCGACTCCGGTGTTCGAGACGCGCTCCAATTCCACGCTGTTGTTCGAAGCGGCCGACCGGCAGTCGGCGCTGGTCGACCAATTGCGGACCGACGGCGCGCGCCGCTATGCCGCGTTCGCCGGCGCGCCGCGCCTGCACTTTGGCGCCTTGCCGGAAAACCTTTCCCTGCTCGATCCGCTCGGCCCGCTGTTGACCGAGCGCCGCCGGCGCTATCTGACCAGCGCCGAGTTCGAGAAGAAGACCGGGCGCGCGGTCGGCATCCTGACCATCGGCCTGTTGCGCGAGACCGGTTCGATGCTGGGCGGCGGCCAGCCCGGCACGTCGTGGGGCGTGAACAGCCGTCCGACCACCACTTTCACGTCCCTGTCGCTGGGGTATTCGCTGACGCCGCGCAGTTCGGTGATGGCGATGGCGTCGTATGGCAAGACCGACGGCTTCGGCGCGCCGGACAGTTTGATGGCGCAGGTGTCGTCGGTGCGGACGATGGCGTTCAGCGTGGGCGTGGCCACGCGCCAGATATTTGGCGAGCGGGACAGGTTGGCGGTGACGCTGGCGGTGCCGGCCAAGGTGCGCACCGGCATGCAAAACGCCGATTCGGACGCGCGCGTCAATTACGCCAACGGGCAGGGATTCGGCGTCCCGACATTGAATCTGCGGCCCACCGCCACCGAGCGGGATCTGGAGTTCGGCTATACCACGATGCTGGGCAAGGCCGGCAACATGGGCAAGGTGACGGGCGCGGTGATGTTGCGCGTTAATCCCGGGCACGATGCGAACGCCCGGCCGGATGTGCTGACCGGGGTGCGCTACTCTTACGGATTCTAATCCGATTCCGCTACGCGTTCGGACGCGTCATGTCGATAGGCACGATCCACTCATCGAACTGCTCGGCCGTCACGTATCCCAGCGCCAGCGCCGCTTCCTTCAACGTCGTGCCCTCGTGCTGCGCCTTCTTGGCGATCGACGCCGCCTTGTCGTAACCGATGTGCGGCGCCAGCGCCGTCACCAGCATCAGCGAGCGTTCCATCAGTTCCGCGATGCGGCCGCGATTCGGCTCGATGCCGTGGACGCAATGTTCCTCGAAGCTGCGCATGCCGTCGGCCAGCAGGCGCGCGCTTTGCAGGAAGTTGTGCGCGATCAGCGGCTTGTAGACATTCAGCTCGAAATTGCCCGAGGCGCCGCCCATCGTGATGGCGACATCGTTGCCGAACACCTGGCAGCACAACATCGTGACCGCCTCGCACTGGGTCGGGTTGACCTTGCCCGGCATGATGGAGCTGCCCGGCTCGTTTTCAGGGATCGTGATCTCGCCCAGGCCCGAGCGCGGGCCCGACGCCATCCAGCGCACGTCGTTGGCGATCTTCATCAGCGCGGCGGCCAGGGTTTTGAGCGCGCCGTGCGCCGACAGCAACGCGTCGTGGCCGGCCAGCGCGGCGAATTTGTTGTCGGCCGTGCGGAACGGCAACGCCAGCGTATGTTCGAGCTCGGCGGCGATGCGGACCGCGTATTCCGGATGCGCGTTGAGGCCGGTGCCCACCGCCGTGC
>DATMSN010000984.1:0-5679 GCA_035565375.1 Duganella sp.
CCCGCCGTGCCGGCGCCGGCCACGCAGCCGGTACCGGCGGCACGAAAAACACAATGAGGAGGACGCCATGGGTATGACTCGACGCCAACTCCGCAACGCCTGCGCGGCGCTGGCCCTGCTGGTGTTGGCCGGTTGCGGCACCGTTCCGACATCGGAGGACACGCCATCCAGACCGCCGCGCGCTTCGGGGCCGGTGATCAAGGCGCCGTCCACCACCAAGCCGGCCACCGGTTTGCCGGCGCTGCCGCCGGCTAATTCGGGGCGCGGCGGTTATTATCAGGATGACGGTCCCGGCGACTCGCCGCCGGACAACCTGGCCGACGTGCCGGACGCCGACGTGCGCAACGATCCGCTGCTGCCGCGCTCCAACCGTCCCTACGTCGTCCTCGGCAAGACCTATACGCCGATCACCGACAACGAGCCGTTCACGCAGGTCGGCATGGGCACCTGGTACGGGAAAAAATTCCACGGACAGCGCACGTCGTCGGGCGAGATCTACGACATGTACAAGATGACGGCGGCCCATCCGACGCTGCCGATTCCATCGTACGCGCGCGTGTCGAACATGGTCAGCGGGGCGACGGTGATCGTGCGTATCAACGACCGGGGGCCCTTCCACGCCAAGCGCGCCATCGACGTGTCCTATACGGCGGCGCTGAAACTGGGCTTGCTGGGCAGGGGCAGCCATGAGCTGAAGATCGAGCGCATCCTGCCGGAGGAAGTCGACCGCATGCTGGCGACCAGGGAAGGGGTGTCGGGGACGAAGGCGCCGCGTTTGCAGTCGCAGTCGCGGTCCGAGACCAGGCTGTCGTCGTATGCGGGGGAGGGCGGCAAGCAGCCGTCGACGACACCGCAGCCTTTGGTGCTGACGCCGAGGGCGATACCTGATGGGGCGGTGCCGCCCGCCACGGCGGCGGCGGCCAAGCCGGAGATCGAGGCGCTGATGCTTGGCGACCGCGCGCCGGCGGTGGTCGGGGGGTATTATCTGCAGCTGGGCGCGTACGCGCGCGCGGAGAACGCGGAAGTCATACGCGGCAAGCTGGCGGGGAATGGTTTTTCGACGCTGGAGGTGGTGCAGAGCGGTTCGGTGCACCGGTTGTACGGCGGGCCGTTCGCCAGCCGCCAGGAGGCGTTGCAGGCGGCGCAGGGGCTGCCGTCTTCGTTGAGCCTCAAGCCGATTGTGGTGCAGCGCTGAGGCAAGCGCCGTTGGCGGCTTGTACATGGCCGATTACGGCGTTCCGCCTCTTAAGGCCTACCGGCCAGGTAGGCCGCCTCTTCGATGGGCCCCGGGGCGGATTAGCGGGCCTCGCCCGCTAATCCGCCCTACGTGATTGCTCGTGACTTCACGCTTTGCGCCCGTCGGTCATCTTTTGGTCGGGGTCGACATCAGCGCCTTGTCCGGACTGCCCGGATTGAGGCCCTGGTTGAAGAAGTAGCCCTGCGCGGCGTCCAGGCCGGCGTTGTAGCGCACCGTTTCCATCACGCTCTTGTTGTCGATCGTCCATTCCTTGGACGCGACGGCGGCCGGTTCGACGCGCATTTCCGCCAGGATGTCGTCGCGGCTGGCGCCCGCCGCCAGCTTTTGCTGCCAGGTATTGGCCCAGCTTGCCGTCGCCGGGTCGAGCGCGTTGAGCGCCAGGTTCTTCAGCACGACCTTCGCCTGCGGCAGGTGGCCAAGGTAGGCGTGCGTCAGCGCCGCCGATCTGGCGAAGGTGCCGACCTCGCGCGCGCTGCGCCAGGCCGTGAGCGCGCCTTCCAGCGCCGTTTCGCTCAGTTCGGATTGTCCCAACAGCTCTGCGCGGAAGTAGGCGTACGCGGCGTCCGACGAGTCGGGATTCAGTTCGCGCGCGTTCAACAATTGCTGTTGCGCGGTTTGCAGGAAAGCCTGCGCGGCCGCGCCCTGGCTCTGTTGCGCCAAACGCAGATTGGCCAGGCCCGACAAATAAACGGCGTCGAAGTTGGCGGCATTTTTGGCGATCGCCTGCGATAGCCACGGCAAGGCCTCCGCCGGGTTGCCAAAGGTGATACGCGCGCGGCTCAGCGTCATCTGCGCGAAATCGTTCTTTGGAAACTTGCCCGCCTCACTGCTTATCTTGCGCAGCAGCGCCTCGCCGGCCGGCTTGCCGGGGCAGGATTTCACGGCCGCGTCGAGCATGACGAAATCGCTGGCCGCTTCCGGCAGCGCGCTGAAGTCGACGGTGGCCACTGGCAGCTCAGGCATGTCCACTTGCAGCACCTTGATCGAGGTGCGACGGTAGCGCCACATTTCCGTGCCCAGTTGCGAGGCCTTCAGCCCGAAGGCATCCTCGAAAGCGGGCGTGGCGGCGGCGCCCTGGTACACCGCGCTCAGGTATTTACCCAGGCGGGCGCGGTTATCTTCGGAAGACTGCATGTAGTGCATCAGTACCCAGGACTTGGCGGCGAATTCCAGGCGTACGCCCGCATCGCCCGCGTAGTTCTTGGCGTTGGCGAGGTTCCGCGTGAGGACGTCGGTGTAATCGAGGCTGTAGCGGTGGCCTTCCTCGAGGAAGTCGAGATATTGCGCGATGTTCTGCGGTGTTTTACCGATGAACATCTGCGTATCGGTGAAGCGCACGCTGGCGAAATATTGCGCGAAACCGTCGATGAACGCGGCCGGCGAGCGGATGTCCGTGTGGCGATAGATGAAGTGGCGGGTGTATGCTTCGAAGATGTAGGCCAGCCCCTCGTTCTGCGACGTCTCGTCCAAATGGAAGCCGAAGCCCTGCACGCCGGCGGCGCAACTGCTGTACAGGCCGATGGCGTCGGCCGGCAGCGTGGCGTCGATGCCGCTCAGGCCGGCGACGCGGTTCTGGTAATACAAGGTCAGCTTCTGCTCCGAGCTGTTGGCCTTGCGGAAAGGCTTGGTGTAAATGCGTAGCAGATAGTCGAGGCGCTCCAGATTATTGAGCAGCTCGGTCGTCGCCGCGCGCGCGGTGTCGGCGTACACGACGAAGTGCTGGCTCTCGGCGCGGAACCAAGGCGACGCCTTCTTGTAGCTGGCGATGGTGACGCTCTGGGTGGCTTGCGGCGCCGCGCCCTGCTGGGCGGCGGCATGGGACGTCGCGATCAGGCCAAGCGTGGCCAGCGCGCCGGCGCGGAAGGTGTTGTACATAACTGTCTCGTATAAAAAATTTTTCAATACGATAACACGAATCGTTGTATTTAAATGCAACATTCTTCCGGCGACATATTTTGCGGCGGGGAGGGTTTAGTTGTCGCCCAAACGCTGCAAGATGGCGCAATCTTTCGCGCTCCGCTCCCGCGTGCACAGGCCGCGCAGCACCAGCAACTGCCGCTCGAGGTCGCGCAGTTGGGCGATGCGCTCCGCCACCTCGACGATATGCTTGTCCAGCAGCGCGTTGACGGCGCCGCAGCTATGGTCCGGATGGTCGCGGAACGTCAGCAGGCTGCGTATCTCTCCCAGCGCCATATCCAGCGAGCGGCAATGGCGGATGAATTGCAGCCGCTCCAGATGGGCGCCGCGGTACAGCCGGTAATTGCCGCCGGACCGTTCCGGCGCGGGCAGCAGTCCTTCGCGCTCGTAATAACGGATCGCCTCGACCGTGTAGCCGGTCCTGGCCGCCAATTCGCCGATTTTCAGTTCGTCCTGTCGCATCGCTTGACCTTGTAGTTACTTCAGGGTGTTTAATGGAGACTATACAAGGAAAGGAAACCTCATGTCGGACTGCTGCTCTGGAGCTTGCGCCTCGGCCAAGCCGGTTGTCGACCCACGCTATCGGCGTATTCTGTGGATCGCGCTGGTGATCAACGCGCTGATGTTCGGCGTGGAACTAGCCGGCGGCCTGGCCAGCGGCTCGGTCGCGCTGCTGGCCGATGCCGTCGATTTTCTCGGCGACGCCGGCAACTACGCGCTGTCCCTGCTGGTGTTGGGCTCGGCGTTGGTGTGGCGCTCGCGCACGGCCTTGTTCAAAGGCGCGACGATGGGCGCGTACGGCGTCTTCGTGCTGGCCAAGGCCGCGTGGCACATGGTGTCCGGCCCGGTACCCGAGCCGGTGATGATGGGCAGCATAGGCCTGGCCGCGCTGATCGCCAACGGCACGGTCGCGTTGCTGCTGTACGCCTACCGCGACGGCGACGCCAACATGCGCTCGGTCTGGCTGTGCACGCGCAACGACGCCATCGGCAACGTCGCCGTCATGCTGGCCGCGCTGGGCGTGTTCGGCACGCAAAGTGGCTGGCCCGACATCGGCGTCGCGCTGGCGATGGGCTGCCTGGCGCTGAGCGCGTCGCACCAGGTCGTCAAACAAGCGCTGACTGAAATGCCCAAAACGCTAAAATCTTCTGAACCAAGTAGGGCGGATTAGGCGGAACGCCGTAATCCGCCATCGATGAGCCGCCGACAGCGCAAGCACAAATCCGCCCCAAGTGATGGTAAGGAAGCCAGCCCTGCTAGTTCAACTTACCAGCGCCGGCCTTCGCAGGCACGCTGGTCTGCGCCGCCGCCGCCGTCTGCAGTGTGAACGCATACGGCGGCGTCCACAGATTGGCCGAACTTGGCGCCGCGAAACCGCACTGCCCATCGATCGCACTGGTGCCCGAGCGGTCGCTATTAAAGATATGCCCCGACGAGCGGAAACCGAGGAAGCTCTTACCCTTGATGACCTTGCCGCAGAAGTCCTCGACCTTCAAGCCTTCGATGCTGTAGTAGTTATTCTGCAGCAGCATGTTCGACTGGTAGCGCGCATCGCTGCCGCCTTCGAACTTGATGTCGGCGTTCTTGGTCGTGGTGCTGCCGGTAACGACGTTGTTGAACATGTGCACCTGGCCGAACCGGTTCAGCGGCAAGCGCGTGGTCGCGCCGTTCCACCAGTTGCCCGAGAACGTCACGTGCAGGCGGCCGGCGTCGCTCCAGGCGCGGCCCGAGTCGCCGTTGCCCACCAGCGTGGTCTTGTGGTGGTTGGCGAACAGGCTGTTGGCGATGGTGACATAGTCGCTGCCGCGCACCACATCGAGCGCGCCGTCGTGCCGGGTCTTGTAGGTGCCGGTGGCGGTGGAGTCGGGCGTGTCGCCGTCGCTGATGGTCAGGTTGTCGATGTAGATGTTCTGCGCGCGTCCCAGCGTAATGCCGTCGGCGTAGGCGTTGCCCGAGTCCTCGGGGTTGACGTCCCACGGCGTATCGAGCGCCAGGTTGCGGACGATGACGTTGCGGGTCCAGGTCGGATAATCGTCGCCGTCCTTGCCGTCGGCGATCCACTTCTTGAAGTCCGATTCCGGATCGCCGCCGGGCGCCAGCGCCAGCTCGCCGCCGATCAGCAGCGAGGTGCCGGTGATGCGCGCCGGCCGGCCCTGGGCGTCGTTGATGCCCACCAGCGTGGTGTTCGACGGCAGGTTGATCGAACCGCCGTACTTCTGGTCGGAGTAGCTGGTGTATTCCCTGAACACGGTGTTGTTCTGGCTCCAGCGCAGATCGATATGGCCGATCACGCGGATGATCTTCGGTTCGTTGCCGGCCTGCTGGATGGCAGCGATCAGCTGCTGGCCGTTATAGACGGTGTAGACGCGGTTGGCGCTGGCCGAGCTACCGCCCGTCACCAGCACGTTGCCCTTGCGCGACCAGGCGTGCCAGCCGGCGGCGGGCGCGGTTTGGCGCTCGAAGGTGAGCACGCCGCCGGTCGGATCGGCCGACGCGAACTGCCA
>DATMSN010000985.1:0-9073 GCA_035565375.1 Duganella sp.
CCGACAAACTGGGCGCGTTGACGCCGTTGCGGCCGGAGCTGGTGCGCGACTTCCCCCTGCGCCTGATCCGCCCGCACGCGATGACGTCACAGCGCGTGGCGCTGGTCGGCGACGCCGCCCACGTGGTCCATCCGATGGCCGGCCATGGCATGAACCTGGGCTTCGCCGACGTGGCGCAGCTAATGAAAACCCTGGGCGAACGCGAACCGCAACGCGGCGTCGGCGACGACCGCGTGCTGGCCCGCTACGAGCGCGCGCGCAAGGAAGACGTGCTGCTGATGCAGTTGACCACCGATGGCCTGGCGCGCCTGTTCGGCGCCGACATCGAGCCCGTGCGCGTGGTCCGCAATTTCGGATTAAACTTGTTGGATAAATTACCTGTGCTGAAGCGCCGCCTGATCTCCCACGCGATGGGAAAATGAGCGTCAAAACGCGGCCGCATGGTCTGTCAGTCGTCACCGGAGATGTCATGAAAAAAAGTAAGTTCGTTTTGCTGTTGTTGTCAGTGTTGATGGCGTCTTGCGGTCAGGCCCAGACCGCGCCGAGCGAGGAGGAGATCAAGAAGCTGGTCGAGCCGCGCCTGGGCGAGGGCGTCAAGGTCGATTCGGTCAAGGCCACCCCTTACGCCGGCCTGTATGAAATCCGCATGGGGAACGAGATCCTCTATACCGATAAAACCGGCACCTATGTGTTCAACGGCCATATCTTCAACCTGACCACCGGCACCGACCTGACGCGCGAGCGCATCGACGATATCAACAAGATCAAGTTCTCCGATCTGCCGCTGGATAAGGCCCTCAAGACCGTCAAGGGCGACGGCTCGCGCGTGATCGCGGTGTTCGAAGATCCGAACTGCGGCTACTGCAAGCAGTTCCGCAAGACCACGCTCAAAGAGATCGACAACGTCACCGTCTACACCTTCCTGTACAACATCCTGCGCGAGGATTCGTTCACCAAATCGGCCGGCGTGTGGTGCTCGGCGGACCGCAACAAGGCCTGGGACGAGTGGATGGTGAACGGTAAAACGCCGGCCACCGCCGCCGCGTCCTGCACGACCCCGAACCAGGACGTGCTGGCGCTGGGCCGCAAACTGGGCGTGACGGGTACGCCGTCGATCTTCTTCGCCGACGGCTCGCGCATCCCCGGCGCGGTCGACACCAAGGCGCTGGAGGCGAAGTTCACCAAGCTTAAGCAGTAAGCCGTTCCGCCAGGGGACCCGCCGCGGTCCCCTAAAAATATACCTAGAAGCACATCCCTCCAGGAGAATTGAATGATCACCTTGAATATCAACGGCAGGGACGTGCAGGTCGACGCCGATCCGTCGACGCCGATTTTGTGGGCGCTGCGCGATAACCTGAACATGACCGGCACCAAGTTCGGTTGCGGCGCGGCCCTGTGCGGCGCCTGCACCGTGCACCTGGGCGGTGAACCGGTCCGCTCCTGCGTGACGCCGATTTCGGCCGCCGTCGGCCAGAAAATCACCACCATCGAGGCGATGGAAAACGACAAGATCGGCAAGGCCGTGCAGGACGCCTGGGTCAAGCTCGACGTGCCGCAGTGCGGCTACTGCCAGAGCGGCCAGATCATGAGCGCGACCGCGCTGCTGCGCACCAACAAAAAGCCGTCGGACGCCGACATCGACAACGCCATGAGCGGCAATATCTGCCGCTGCGGCACCTATCAACGCATACGCGCCGCCATTAAATACGCCGCCAACACCATCGCTTAAAGGAACACCGTATGCGTATCGAATGGCTTAATCGGGAAAACATGGCCTCATTGGGGGCGCCGGCCCCGGCGCCGGCATCAGGCGTCTCGCGCCGCGGCTTCATGAAGGCGGCCGGCGGTGGCCTGGTGCTGGGCTTCTTCCTGCCCGGCGCCGGCCGCCTCGCCAACGCGCAACAGCCGCCGGCCAAGGTCTACGAACCGAACGCCTTCCTGCGCATCGCGCCGGATAACACGGTGACGGTGCAGGTCAACCGCATCGAGATCGGACAGGGCGTGCAAACATCGCTGCCGATGCTGATCGCCGAGGAACTCGACGCCGACTGGTCGAACATGGTCGGTGCGCTGGCCCCGGCCGGCGATCAGTACAAGGACCCGATCTTCGGCATCCAGATCACCGGCGGCTCGGGCAGCATCGCCCACTCGTATATCCAGTACCGCGAAATCGGCGCCAAGGCGCGCGCGATGCTGATCGCGGCGGCGGCCGAGCAGTGGCAGGTGCCGGCCGGGCAGGTCAAGACGTCCAAGGGCACGCTGACCGGGCCGGCGGGTCAGAAGTCCACCTACGGCGCGATGGCCGATGCGGCCATGAAGCAGCCGGTGCCCGCCAGCGTCAAGCTGAAGGACCCCAAGGATTTCACGATCATCGGCAAACCGGTCAAGCGCCTGGACGCGACGGCGAAATCGACCGGCAAACAGCAGTTCGGCATCGACTTCAAGGCGCCCGACAGCAAGGTCGCCGTGGTGGCGCGGCCGCCGGTGTTCGGCGCCAGGGTCGCCAAGTTCGACGCCAGCAAGGCCAAGGCCATCAAGGGCGTGATCGAGGTGCTGCAGGTGTCGACGGATCGCGGCGGCAGCGGCGTGGTGGTGGTGGCCGACGGCTACTGGCCGGCCAAGATGGGCCGCGATGCGCTGGTCATCGACTGGGACACCAGCGGCGTGGAAAAAGTCAGCAGCGACAAGCAACTGGCGGAGTTCAAGGCGCTGGCGCTGAAACCCGGCACGCCGGTGCGCAAGGCCGACACCTCCAAACTGGCCGGCGCGGCGAAGAAGATCTCCGCCGTCTACGAGTTCCCGTATCTGGCGCACGCGCCGATGGAGCCGCTCAACTGCGTGGTCGACCTGCGCGCCGACGGTTGCACCGTGTGGGCCGGCACCCAGTTCCAGACCTTCGACCACGGCGCCATCGCCGCCACCGCCGGCCTGAAGCCGGAACAGGTGGTGCTCAACACGATGACGGCCGGCGGCGGCTTCGGCCGCCGCGCGGTGCCCAGTTCCGATTACCTGGTCGAGGCGGTCAACATCGCCAAGGCCTGGAGGGCCGCCGGCAGGACCGATCCGGTCAAGGTGGTGTGGAGCCGCGAGGACGACATCAAGGGCGGCTACTACCGTCCGTCGCACGTGCACCGCGCCGATATCGGCTTCGATGCCAAGGGCGGAATCGTCGCCTGGGACCACGTGATCGTCGGCCAGTCGATCATCACCGGCACGCCGTTCGAGGCGGTGATGATCAAGGACGGCGTCGATTCGACCATGGTCGAAGGCATGGGCGAACCGTACGAGGTGCCGCTGAACCTGAGCGCGCACGCGGTCAAGGCCAACGTGCCCGTTCTGTGGTGGCGCTCCGTCGGCGCCACCCACACCGCCTACGTGATGGAGACGCTGATCGACGAAGCCGCGCATGCGGCCAGGACCGATCCCGTCGCCTACCGCAAAAAACTGATGGGCGAGAAGGGCAAGCGCCACATGGAGGCGCTGGAGCTGGCGGTCGCCAGGTCCGGCTACGGCAAGAAGGCCTTGCCCAAAGGCCAGGCATGGGGCGTGGCGGTGCACGAGGCGTTCGGCACCGTGGTCGCCTATGTGGTGGTGGCGTCGCTGAACAAGGACGGCACGCCAAGGCTGAACAAGGTCACCGCCGGCGTCCACTGCAACACGGCCGTCAATCCGCTGACGATCGAAGCGCAGATCCAGGGCGCGGCGCTGATGGGGCTTGGCATGACCTTGCCCGGCGCCGCCATCACGATCAAGGACGGCGTGGTGGAACAGCAGAACTTCAGCGACTACACCGTGGCCCGCATGACCGACATGCCGGCGATCGACGTCCACATCGTGCCGTCGAACGATCCGCCGACCGGCATCGGCGAACCGGGCCTGCCGCCGCTGGCGCCGGCCTTCGCCAACGCGCTGTTCAAGTTGACCGGCAAGCGCCTGCGCAAGCTGCCGTTCGATCTGAGCACGGCCAAGGCTTAAGCCGCATGGCGCTGACGGGTATTTTGCTGGCGGCCGGACGGGGAAAGCGTTTCGATCCGTCCGGCGTTCAAAACAAACTGCTGCAAACCCTGGGCGACGCCGCCGGTGAGGTGGTGGTCGCCGCCAGCGCGAAGAACATGCTGGCCGTGCTGCCGCGCGTGCTGGCGGTCGTGCGCCCGGGCGACGACAAGGTGGCCGCGCTGTTGGGCGCGCTCGGTTGCGAGGTGCGCGTGTGCGCCGACGCCGACCTGGGCATGGGCGAGTCGCTGACGGCGGCGATCGAACACACCAAGGGTGCGGAAGGCTGGGTGATCGCGCTGGGCGACATGCCTTACGTGCTGCCGGAGACCATCCGCGCGCTGGCCGCCACGGTGGAACGGGGCGCGCGCATCGCGGCGCCCGTATATCAGGGGCGGCGCGGCAATCCGGTCGCCTTCAGCAGTTTTCATTTGCCGCTGCTGCTGGCGCTGTCCGGCGACCAGGGCGCGCGCGCGATCTTAAAAAGCCATGCCGTGAGCGAGTTGGTGGTCGACGATGCGGGCGTGGTGCGCGATATCGATATGCCCGGCGATCTGCGGGGCGATCTCCCATAAAAGGACCATGATGAAGAAATCGAACAAGAACGCGGCCATCGCCTATGGCATTGTCGGCCACGATCTGGCGGCGCACCTGTTTCACGTCACGCTGACGGTGGACGCGCCGGCGCCGGACGGTCAGGTCTTCGCGCTGCCGGCCTGGATTCCGGGCAGTTACATGATCCGTGAATTTTCCCGCAATATTGTGCGCATCAGCGCCGAATCGAACGGCGAGCCGGTCGAGCTGACCAAACTCGATAAACATTCGTGGAAGGCGGCGCCGCCGAAGGGCGCGTTGAACGACCGTCCCGCGCCGCTCACGCTGCATTACGAGGTCTACGCCTGGGATTTGTCGGTGCGCGCCGCGCACCTGGACCAGAACCACGCGTTCTTCAACGGCACCAGCGTGTTCCTGCGCGTGCTGGGGCAGGAGGACCAGCCGCACGTGGTCGACATCCAGCGCCCGGACGACGCGGCGGCGCAAACCTGGCGGGTGGCGACGTCGCTGCCGGAGCTGAAGGCCAAGCGTTATGGTTTTGGCACGTACATCGCCGCCAACTACGATGAACTGATCGACCATCCGGTGGAGCAGGGCGATTTTGCGCTGGCCACCTTCAAGGCCCACGGCATCCCGCACGACATCGTCGTCAGCGGCCGGGTGCCGAACCTGGACCTGGCGCGCCTGAGCGCCGACCTCAAACGGATCTGCGAAACCCAGATCGCGTTTTTCGAGCCGAAGTCGAAACAGGCGCCGATGAACCGCTACGTCTTCATGACCCTGGCGGTGGGGGATGGCTACGGCGGCCTGGAGCACCGGGCCTCGACGGCGCTGATCTGCGCCCGCGCCGACCTGCCGAGCACGACGGCAACCAGCAAGGACATCAGCGACGGCTACCTGCAATACCTCGGCCTGTGCAGCCACGAATATTTCCATACGTGGAACGTCAAGCGTATCAAGCCGGCCGCGTTCGCGCCTTACGATTTGCAAGTCGAAAACTATTCGCCGTTGCTGTGGCTGTTCGAAGGCTTCACCAGTTATTACGACGACCTGATGCTGGTGCGCGCCGGCGTCATCGCCGAACCCGCTTATTTCAAGCTATTGGGCAAGACTATTGGCAGCGTGCTGCGCGGTAGCGGCCGGACTAAACAAAGCGTCGCCGATTCCAGCTTTGATGCATGGGGTAAATATTATCGCCAGGATGAGAATGCGCCCAATGCAATCATTAGTTATTACACGAAAGGTTCGCTGATCGGCCTGGCGCTGGATTTGAGTATCCGCGCTAAAACCGGCGGCAAGAAATCGCTCGATGACGTGATGCGCACATTATGGGAACGTTATGGCCGCGATTTCTATCAAGGTGGTGGACGGGGCGTAACGCCGGGCGAAGTGGAAGCGTTATTTGATGAAATCAGCGGCGGACGTTTCAAACCATTCTTCGACAAATATATACGCGGCACCGAGGATGTCCCGTTGGCTAAATTGCTGGCGCCGTTCGGCGTTAAATACGCCGACGAGCGCAAATCGTTAAAGCCTAGCCTGGATGCGAATATCGGCCGCGACGCTAACGACTGCAAATTGTCGAGCGTGCATGAGAATGGCGCCGCGCATTTGGCGGGTTTATCGGCCGGCGATTTATTGGTGGCCATCGATGGTTTGCGTGTGACCGCGACCAATCTGGAAACCCTGCTGTCGCGCTACGGCGTCGGTTCCAATATCGAGGTGCATGCGTTCCGCCGCGACGAGTTGATGACTTTTAGTGTGGCACTGCAAGGCGACCGGGTGCCTGGCATCACGCTAACGTTGGATCCCGCTGCCAAGAAATCGTCCGGTCCGCTGCGCCCCAGCGCGGCCCGCTAACCCGCTCCATCACCGCCACCGCCGCATCGGTTCTCCGTTTTGCCGGCGCTGGCGGTTTCTTTTCGCCAATTCCAAGCTAAATATTGGCATGTTATAGCCAGAATCCGGCACGTGTAGGTGCATGGACGCGACATTTTTTGTGCGTTGCAGCGTTTGGGCGGGCTTAATTTTCCGTCAAGACCGGTTCTGGTTTAGAATTTAACCATAACTCTTCGTTGGTTAGCTACCGATCCGCAAGTTATGCCGCTCGATCCCGCCACTATTGTTTTGATGTCGACCGTGATGGCCGTTGCGATGAGTGTTGTCGTTTATTCCGCGCATTCGAGTTTCCCCCGCGAAATCAAAGGTTTGAAACACTGGGCGATCAGCCTGGTATTGCTGGCGTTCGGCTCGGGGATTTACGCCTCCAGCAGCGGATTGCTGGGGAATATGTTGTCGCCACTGTGCGCGAACGCCGTTATTCTGTGGGGGCTCGGGTTCGGGCTGATCGGCACGCAAATGTTTTACAGCCGCGAATGCTCCTGGTGGTTATTCCATTTTATCTGGGCATTGGGGATGGTGGCCAGCGGCTATTATGTGATCGTCGACCCCGATTATTCCGGACGCCTCGCCATCTTTTCGATCCTGGCTTTTGTCTTATATTCCTATCAGGTCGTGCTGATCTGGGGTTATGGCGAGCGCCATTTCTCCACCGTGTTTTTTGGCTTGCTGATGTTGTTCCAATCGGTGATCGTGCTGATACGCGGTGTCCTGGCCATGACCCATAGCAGCGACGATATGAATTTATTCGTCAGCGGTCCGCATCAAAACCTGTATCTGGTCACCAGCCATTTCATGACTTTACTGCTGACGGTGGGGTTTATGACGGTCGCCACCCGCCGCCTGCAAACGATATTGGAGCGCCGCTCGACCCTGGATCCGCTGACGCAGGTGCTCAACCGCCGCGGTTTCACCGAGGTTTATGCGAAAGAACACGCGCTGATGCGCCGCGAACAGACCGTCATGACGATGCTCAGCATCGATCTGGACTACTTCAAGGCGATTAATGATTGCTATGGACATTCGACTGGCGATCGGGTTTTAACCGATGTGGCGTCGGTGATCGCGAAGGCATTGCGGGCTTCCGACCATGTGGCGAGGTTCGGCGGGGAGGAGTTTATCGTGCTGTTGCCGGCCACCGGGCTGGAGCGCGCGCACCATGTCGCCGAGCGTATCCAGACGGTGCTGCGGGCGCCGCGTTCCGAAACGGAGAGCGAGCAGAGCGCGGCGGCGGCCGCCTTGCCGCCGTACACGGTCAGCATCGGCATCGCCTGCCAGGTCAGTCCGGATGAGGAGCTCGATCATATCCTGCTGCGTGCCGACCGGGCGCTGTACTGCGCCAAGGAACGCGGCCGCGACCGCATCGAGATCGCCGCCGAGGCGGTGCTGCCGCTGCACGCCTCGGCATAGCGGCTGGGGTTGCCTAGTTGAACAGGCGGCGCAGCTCGGCGCCCGGATCGGGCGCGCGCATGAAGGCTTCGCCGACCAGGAAGGCGTGAACGTTGGCTTCGTGCATCCGCTTGACGTCTTCCGGCACCATGATGCCGGACTCGGTGATCACCAGTTTTTCCGGCGGAATGCGCTCCAGCAGGCCGATGGTGGTGTCCAGCGAGGTCTCGAAGGTGCGCAGGTTGCGGTTGTTGATGCCGACCATGGCCGTTTTGAGGCGCAGCGCGGCGGTCAGTTCGTCGCCGTCGTGGGTCTCGACCAGCACGCCCATGCCCAGCTCGTGCGCGCAGGCCTCCATTTCGGCCATCAGGCCGTGGTCCAGCGCCGAGACGATCAGCAGGATCGCGTCCGCGCCCATCGCGCGCGCCTCGTAGATCTGGTAAATGTCGATCATGAAGTCCTTGCGCAGCACAGGCAGCGCGCAGGCGGCGCGCGCCTGCCGCAGATAGGCCTCGGAACCCTGGAAGAACTGTTCGTCGGTCAGCACCGACAGGCATGCGGCGCCGTTGTCGGCGTAGCTGGCGGCGATGTCGGCCGGGCGGAAGTCGGCGCGGATCACGCCTTTCGATGGCGACGCCTTTTTCACTTCGGCGATGATGCCGGCCGAACCGGCGGCGATCTTCGCGCGCAGGCTCGCTTCGAAGCCGCGCAGGCCGGCGCGTAGTTCGGCGTCGCCTTCGACTTCGGCGCGCAGGCTGGCCTGGTCACGGTGTTTTTTTGCGGCAGCGACTTCGTCTGCTTTGACGGCGAGGATTTTTTTCAGAATATCGGACATGAATAAACCTAAGATGATTGTTGTTGCGCCAGCGCCAGGCGCAGGCCGAGTGCCAGGAAAAGGCCGCCGGTAACGCGGTTCAGCCACAGCGCGACCAGCGGCTTGACCTTGAGCCGCGCGCTGGCGAAAGCAGTGAAAACGGCCAGGCCGTTACACCATAACATGCCGTTGAAATTGAAGATGCAGCCCAGGATGATGAACGCCAGCGGCTTGCTGGTGGAATCGGCGGCGATAAACTGCGGCACGAACGCCAGGAAGAACAAGGCCACCTTGGGGTTGAGCACATTGGTCAGAAAGCCCTGGAAGAAAATTCTACGATAGGGCAGGCGCGTGGTCGCCGCGGCCGTCGCGTCTTCGGCCCGCGCGTCGGCCTCGCCGCGCAGTTTGGCGCGCAGCATGCCG
>DATMSN010000986.1:0-6821 GCA_035565375.1 Duganella sp.
CGATTTTCGTGGTCTATGTAGTAGGCATCAATTCCGCCGTCATACCCTTTGTCTGTAACGACCCGCTCGCGAGCTTGGAAGTCCAGCATGCCGAAGCTCACCATGAGGTATAGGTGAATGAATGCCCTCGCTCTGGCCTGATTGACCTTCTCGGCATCGCCAGAGGGGACAAGATACTTGCCTTCAATTGGCAGGCCTGCCGCCTCATGGCGGATCTTGTCCAGAATGCTCACCAGCACTTCATATTTGTTCACACAGGCTCCAAGCTCAGCAGTAGCAATAAAGCATTGTCCCTTTCCTGTGTGTACAAGGCAATGCTAAATTTGGGCTTCAGCCTTCCCCCGCTACAGAACGCCACGTGGACTGTTCATTTACACAGTAGTCAGCGAAACGACCAACCATGTGCTCGACGTAGCAACCACCCGAGGCATTGACCAAGTAGCGACACCCTCCGCAACAACAACAAGTACACATCGCGATTCATGAGCTAACTGGCATATTCTCTTATTAAGTCAGCCAGCATTCACTATCTGCAAGTATCAGGTCCAATCCGAGCTGCACACCTTAAGCCTCCAGTTTCGCCCGACACCGCGTCGAAACCGCGCACGGACCATGAACCATATGACGAGAGGTTATAAAAAATCGCCGCAACTGCATGGTTCATGGAGAGAGCGAAGCGTAATCGGCCATGCATGAGCCGCCGATTGCGCATGCATGGCCGATTCCGGCGTTCCGCCTCTCGATCAACCGGCCGCCATCCTTGTCGCTAATGAGCGCGCCATCTTCCCAACTATCCCACAATCCCGTGACAACCTGATGAAATTCGCGCGCCCGTTCGTAACGCGCCGCGTGCGCCACGTGCTGGTCGCGGCCGAAATTCGCCGCCAACCAGCAACGGGTTGCCGACGTGTTCTATCAGCAGAAATTGATACCGAAGGGGATCAATGTGGGCGGGAGTGTCTGGCCGTGGCAACCGACCACCGCCACACCGCTAGTGTTTGTGGCCGCAGGAGGGGCCGTGCACGTGGCCGCCGGACGGCCCGCTGATGCTCTGTCCCGGCTCACGCCCGCTGTCACCTTCAAACCCCGAAGCATGCAGACGGTCCAGGTAATCCTGCCACAGCTTGTCCTTCTCGTTGCCCAGCTTGTACAGGTAATCCCACGTGAACAACCCCGTGTTATGCCCGTCGGTAAAGGTCGGCTGCACCGCGTAGTTGCCGACCGGGTCCATCGCGGCGATGCCCACCTCGCGCTTGCCGACCTGCAGCACCTCCTGCCCCGGTCCGTGACCCATCACCTCGGCCGACGGCGAATACACGCGCAGCAGCTCGAACGGAATCGTGAACGATGCACCGTCGTCAAAGGCGATGTCGAGCACCTTGGATTTGTTGTGAACGGTAATGGCGGTCGGATTCTTGGTGCTCATATTTAAGCCTTCAAACGTTCGACGATCGCCGCGTGCAGCGCCGGCACCAGCGCGCGGCGCGCGGCCAGCGCTTCCGGCGCACCGGCGCGCGCGGCCGTGGCAAAGGTCGAGTTGGGGAAATGCGCATCATCCAGATAACGCGGAATCACATGCCAGTGCACATGCGGCGTCATGTTGCCGAAGCTGGCCAGGTTGATCTTCTCCGGCGCCATCACCGCGCGCATCGCCGACTCGACCGCGTACACGGCGTCCATCACGCGACTACGCCCGGTAACATCCAGGTCCGTCATTTCCTTGACGTGCGCGTTCCACACCACGCGCGTAAAGCCCGGATACTCGGCGTCGTCGACAGCGATCACCGACAACCGGTCGTCGCTCCAGATCACGACGCCGGCGGGCGGCGCCGCCAGCAGTTGGCACAGATCGCAGGCCGCCGTCACACCAGCACCCGCTCGATGCCGCCGTCGTTGGCGCGCTTGACGTAATCGGCCATCCAGTTCTCGCCCAGCAGGTGCTTGGCGATCTCGACGACGATGTAGTCTGCCGTCGTGCCGGCGTCCTCGCCGTAGCGCGACACCCCGCCCAGGCAGGCCGGGCAGCTGGTCAGGATCTTGACTTCGCCGTCGAAGCCGTCCGCGCGCAGCTTGTCGGCGCCCTTGATGACTTCCTCTTCCTTGCGGAAGCGCACCTGCGTCGAGATGTCCGGACGGGCGATCATCAACGTGCCCGAGTCGCCGCAGCAGCGGTCGTTCTTCTCGATCTTGACGTTGTCGTGGGTGGCGATCAGGCCGTTGACGGTCTTGGTCGCCTCCTGCAGCTTCATCGGCGTGTGGCACGGCTCGTGGTACATGTAGCGCGTGCCGGTCACGCCTTCCAGGCGCACCTGCTTCTCCAGCAAATACTCGTGGATGTCCATGATGCGGCAGCCCGGGAAGATCTTCTCGAACTCGTACGTGGCCAGCTGGTCGTAGCAGGTGCCGCACGACACCAGCACCGTCTTGATGTCCAGATAGTTGAGCGTGTTGGCCATGCGGTGGAACAGCACGCGGTTATCGGTCATCATCTTCTCGGCCTTGTCGTACTCGCCCGAGCCGCGCTGCGGATAACCGCAGCACAGGTAGCCCGGCGGCAGCACGGTCTGCACGCCCACTTCCCACAGCATCGCCTGGGTCGCCAGGCCGACCTGCGAGAACAGGCGCTCCGAGCCGCAGCCCGGGAAGTAGAACACGGCCTCGGTATCGGCCGTGGTCTTCTTCGGATTGCGGATGATCGGGATGACCTTGTCGTCCTCGATGTCGAGCAGCGCGCGCGCGGTCTTCTTCGGCAGGCCGCCCGGCATTTTCTTGTTGATGAAGTGAATCACCTGCTCGCGCACCGGCGGCTTGCCGACGGTCGGCGGCGGCGCCTTGGTCTGCTTCTTGGCGAATTTCTTCAGCAAGTCGTTGCCCAGGCGCTGGGCCTTGTAGCCGATCCCGACCATCGCCGCGCGGGTGGCGTTGATGGTGGCCGGATCGGTGGCGTTGAGGAAGAACATCGCCGCCGACTTGCCGGGGTTGAAGGACTTCTTGTCCATCTTGCGCAGCAGGTTGCGCATGTTCATCGACACGTCGCCGAAGTCGATGTTGACCGGACATGGCGTGACGCACTTGTGGCAAATGGTGCAGTGGTCGGCCACATCCTCGAACTCTTCCCAATGCTTGATCGAGATGCCGCGCCGGGTTTGCTCCTCGTACAGGAACGCCTCGATCAGCGACGACGTCGCCAGGATCTTGTCGCGCGGCGAGTACAGCAGGTTGGCGCGCGGCACGTGGGTCGAGCACACCGGCTTGCACTTGCCGCAACGCAGGCAGTCCTTGACGCTGTTGGCGATCTCGCCGATATCGCTCTGCTGCATGATCAGCGATTCGTGGCCCATCAGGCCGAACGACGGCGTGTAGGCGTTGGACAAGTCCGCTTCCATGCCGGGCAGGTTCAGCAGCTTGCCCTTGTTGAAGCGGCCTTCCGGATCGACGCGCAGCTTGTAGTCGCGGAACGGGCCGATCTCTTCCTCGGTGAGGAACTCCAGCTTGGTGATGCCGATGCCGTGCTCGCCCGAAATGACGCCGTTGAGCGAACGGGCCAGCACCATGATGCGGGCCACGGCGGCGTGCGCCAGTTGCAGCATCTCGTAATGGTCCGAGTTGACCGGCAGGTTGGTGTGGACGTTGCCGTCGCCGGCGTGCATGTGCAGCGCCACGAACACGCGCCCGCGCAGCACGCGCTTGTGGATCGCGGTCGCCTCGTCGAGGATCAGCTTGTAGGCGGCGCCGCTGAAGATCTGGCGCAGCTGCGCGCGGATTTCCTGCTTCCACGTCACGCGGATGGTGCGGTCCTGCACGATGTCGAACAGGGTCGCGTCCGGCTGCAGCTTGAGGCGTTCGTCGAACACCGCCAGCAGGCGCTCCAGGCCCAGCGCGGCGAGCTCGCCGGTGACGGCGCTCAGCGGTTTGTCGAGCTCGGCCAGCAGGAAGGTCCAGCGGTCGCTCACCTGCGACAGCAAGGCCTCGGCCTGCTGCACGCGGTCGCCGAGCATTTCCTCGTCGCCCACGCCGTCGTCGGCGTCGTCGCTCTTGCCGATCGGCAGATTGCCGGCGGCGAAGAAGGCGCGCAGCTCGTCGACCAGTTGCAGCTTGTTCTTGATCGACAGCTCGATGTTGATGCGCTCGATGCCGTCGGTGTACTCGCCCATGCGGTTGAGCGGAATGACCACGTCCTCGTTGATCTTGAAGGCGTTGGTGTGCTTGGCGATGGCGGCCGTGCGGGCGCGGTCGAGCCAGAACTTCTTGCGCGCCTCGGCGCTGACGGCGACAAACCCTTCGCCGACGCGGGTGTTGGCGATGCGCACCACTTCCGACGCCGCCATGGCGACCGCGTTCTCGTCGTCGCCGACGATGTCGCCGAACAGCGCCATCTTCGGCAGCACGCCGCGCTTCGATTTGGTGGCGTAGCCGACCGCGCGCAGGTAGCGCTCGTCCAGATGCTCCAGGCCGGCCAGGCGCAGCGTGGCGAACTGCTCGCCCTTGGCCGGCAAGCCGTCGAGGTAATCCTTGATCTCGACGATCGACGGAATCGCGTCGCGCGCCTGGCCGAAGAACTCCAGGCAGACGGTGCGCGCGAACTTCGGCATCTTGTGCAGGATCCAGCGGCCCGAGGTGATCAGGCCGTCGGTGCCCTCCTTCTGGATGCCCGGCAGGCCGGACAGGAACTTGTCGGTCACGTCCTTGCCCAGGCCCTCCTTGCGGAAGGTGCGGCCGGCGATTTCCAGGATCTCGGTCTTGAACGGCGCGCCCTTCAACTCGCCGCGCGCGCTCGGATGGGTCCACTCCAGCTTGAAGCGGGCCAGCGGCGTATCGTGGATCTTCGACAGGTTGTGGTCCAGGCGCGTGACTTCGAGCCAATCGCCGTTCGGGTCGACCATGCGCCACGAGGCCAGGTTGTCGAGCGCGGTGCCCCACAACACGGCCTTCTTGCCGCCCGCGTTCATGGCGATGTTGCCGCCGATGCAGGAGGCGTGCGCCGAGGTCGGATCGACCGCGAACACGAAGCCGGCCTTCTCGGCGGCCTCGGAGACCTTGTTGGTGATCACGCCGGCGCCGCTGTAGATGGTCGCGTATTCCTTGTCGAGGCCGGGCAGCACCTTCATCTCGACGGCGCCGAGGTCGATCAGCTTCTCGGTGTTGATGACGGCCGACATCGGCGTCAGCGGGATGGCGCCGCCGGTGTAGCCGGTGCCGCCGCCGCGCGGGATGATGGTCAGCCCCAGTTCGATGCAACCCTTGACCAGGCCGGCCATTTCCTCTTCGTTGTCGGGCGTGAGCACCACGAACGGATACTCGACGCGCCAGTCGGTGGCGTCGGTCACGTGCGAGATGCGCTTCATGCCGTCGAAGCAGATGTTGTGCTTGTCGGTGTAGCGGCCCAGCACCTTGTAGGTGCGCTTGCGCAGATCGTAGACCTGCTTGAATTCCTCGCCGAAGTCGGCCACGGCCTTGCCGGCCGCGCGCAGCAGCTTGACCACGTTGGCGCTGCGCTGCTTGGCCGCGTCGGACTCGCTGCCGTCGTCGTCGATGGTCAGGCGGCGCTTGTCGACCTCGGCCAGACGGTGGTGCAGCGCGTTGATCAGCTCCTGGCGCCGCTTCGGGTTGTCCAGCATGTCGTCCTGCAGGTACGGATTGCGGCGCACGGCCCAGATGTCGCCGAGCACCTCGTACAGCATGCGGGCCGAGCGGCCGGTCTGGCGGGCGCCGCGCAGCGCGTCGAGCAAGCTCCACGATTCCTCGCCCAGCAGCCGGATGACGATCTCGCGATCGGAAAACGACGTGTAGTTATAAGGAATTTCGCGGAGACGCTGGGTCTCCGGTCCGTGGGGCGTTTCCGCCAGCAGAGCTTGGATTTGTGCAGGGGCATTCATTATGCGATTGGACTTGTAAACTGTACCGGGGGAGTATCATTCTAGCGTATTGCGACGCACCATGTCGGAACAGCCTTAGATAGCCGGGGGATACTCCGACTCACCCCGCCGCGCTATTAATTTGTGGATGGGCGCGATTACCGGCGATAAAATTCAACTTTCCCGCTGAAAACTGAATGATATTCCGAATCTGGCGCGTACGACAATACGATCCCTTGCACCAACTCAGCCCAGCATTTGCCCGATCCGGTGCCAGACGCCGTCCGGCACATACAACAGCAGGGTGGTCATGGTCAGGTAACGCAGCAGTTTGCCGACGGCCATGTAGGCCAGGCTGGGCCAGAAAGGCAGCTTGAGCCAGCCGCCCAGCGTGCACAGCGGATCGCCGATGCCGGGCAGCCAGGCCAGCAGCATGGTCTTGGCGCCGTAGCGCTCGAGCCAGTGGAACCAGCGGCTCTTGCGCTCCTTGGCGAAGGTGGTCTTGGCCTGGTAGCCGATCCAGTAATCGACGGCGCCGCCGAGCGTGTTGCCGACGGTGGCCACGGCGATGGCGCTCCAGAACAACCCGGGGTTGGCCTTGATCACCGCGAACACCGCCGGTTCCGAGCCCAGCGGCACCAGGGTGGCGGACACAAAACTGATGAGGAAGACCGATGTCAGGCCCACTTCCGGCGCCGCGAGCACGTTGAGCAGCCAGGCGATTGCAGATTCGATCATCGGTTTCTTTAGCGGGACGAAAGGTGTCCATTATAATGATCCATACACCGCACGATTGAACAGCCCGGTCCTTGCCCACCGGCATAGCGCCCGCGCCCCTGCCCGACCCGGTCACCCGCCGGATAGTTAGCATCGAACAACTGCGGAACCCTGGTGTCAAGTCTAACATTCGTACACGAGCTGTGCCGTAGCTGCGGCTAGGGCACAGCTCGTGTACGAATGTTAGAC
>DATMSN010000987.1:0-7144 GCA_035565375.1 Duganella sp.
CGGCGGCGGAGGCGGCCACGCGCGTGCCGTCCGGCCATCCGGAGGGTTATCTGGAGGCGTTCGCGCAGTTGTACCGCGACGCCGCCGCGCAAATGCACGCGATCGACGCCGGTCGCGCCGTGCCCGAGCTGACACGCGGCATGCCTGACGTGGACGACGGCGTCGCCGGCCTGAAGTTTATGGACGCGGCCATGGAAAGCAGCCGGCAAGGCTCGTGCTGGATCGGGATCGCGCCGTAAAGCTTTGGCAAACCGGGTAATTCGCACGCCGCTGTTGCGCCGCAATATCTGTTCCCTAAACTGACGTCTATGATCGTCCATTCGCGATGACTCATGGCTGACAGTGATGAAAACGTATATACTTAATCCATACATTTTAGGGGCGCGCCATGGCGAAAGAAGCCGTTTTCACGATGAAGTTAGAACCGGAGTTGCGCGCCGACTTCATGGCAGAGGCCGAGGCCGTGCACCGGCCCGCTTCGCAAATCTTGCGTGAGCTGATGAGAGAGTTCGTCCAGCGCCAGCGGGAGGCTCGGGAATATGATGAATTCCTGCGGCGCAAAGTTGATGCCGGACGCGCCTCGATGCGCGCCGAGGTCGGCCACTCCAACGATGAGGTCGAAGCCATGTTCGCTGCTCGACGCGCACGCGGGACGCGTGAGGTGTGAGGGTCATTTGGACCCCCGAAGCGCTGCAGGACCGCTCTGACATTTGGGATTATATCGTTGCCGACAATCCGCGCGCGGCGGTCCACATGGACGAGCTTTTCAGTGCCGCTGCTGGCAGGCTTGCAGATCACCCGAGGGTGGGGCGGCCGGGAAAGATTGAAGGTACCCGCGAGCTGGTGCCGCATGAAAGTTATCGCTTGGTGTATGAAATCAGCGGTGAAAGCGTATGGGTGCTAGCCTTGGTCCATACTGCGCGTCAATGGCCTTTGATCCGTGATTAAACGGAGGACACCCGTGAGTCGCATCCTACGGCGCGCCTACCGATGCTGGAGCATCGCACAAAGGCAACAACTCTGAAGTTCATTCGGCAACCATGGTTTGCTAGTTCATAGCTTATCGGGGATTTCAGTTCCCTTCTCACAACGTTCAGAAGCCCCCGATTCTCCTAGTGAGAACGCGGTTTTTTTGTTTCTGGAGTGCTTTTAACGTCTCCTGAAATCCACGTACATCGTTAGCTTCTATAACGGCACGCGCATCAATTGAGCACTGGGCAATCTGCCGCCCGTCGTCTATGAATGGAACGTGGCAGCACGTAGACCTATTGTTGTGTCCGCATTTGCTTGACTATCGCATCCCCTCTAGAGTTCCCCGTTGACGGTTTGAATCCTACCAGTCCCTACCAGTCCCGCCGCACGCGCAGCGTCGCGAACGGTTGCGTGCGGGTGAGGTTGTGCTCGATGAAGTCGATGTTGCCGGCCAGCCGGTCGCCGGCGTAGTGGGTGCGGTCGAACGTGACGGTCCGTCCGGCCAGGTTGTTCAACTCCAGCGTCACCATCATGTTCGACGCCGGCCGGTAGTTGACGAAGGCGCGGGCCCAGCCGCTGCCGCTGCTGGTGTCGCGTTCGGCGGCCTGCCAGCTGTCGTTGCTCCAGCCGTTGTCGACCGAAAAACCCCAGGCGGTGCGCTGGCGCGGCAAATCCTGCGAGAACTCGATCCGCCATGCCAGCGGCTGCTCGCCGGACAGGCGGCGCGTCTCCAGCGTGGTCGGATCGGTGACCGACGAGGAACGCCAGGTGGTCGACAGCTTGAGCAACCCCTGCGGCAGGGCCCAGCCGTCGGTCGGCAGGTTCAGCGAGCCGGTCACGCTGTCGGCGCTGGCGTCGCCGATATTGCCGGCGGTGTCGTAGGTGGCGTTGGCCGTGCGCATCGGCATGCGGTCGATGACGTCGCTGATGTGCGATTGCGTGTAGCTCAGCACAGCCGCGCCCCGTTCCCAGAAATGGTATTCGAGCGCGCCTTCGCACAGCCAGGTCTTGGCCGGCTCCAGCTCCGGGTAGTCGGCCCGCAGCTTGGGGTCGGCGACGCCGAAATACCCGGCGTTGTCGCCGAAGTTCAGCTGGCTGACCTCGCGCTCCAGGCGCAGGCGTAACTGCAGCGACGGCGACGGCGATAGCGACACGCGCAGCCGCGGCTTGGGATACAGATGGG
Source organism: Duganella sp. (assembly GCA_035565375.1). Taxonomy (GTDB): domain Bacteria; phylum Pseudomonadota; class Gammaproteobacteria; order Burkholderiales; family Burkholderiaceae_D; genus Rugamonas. The sequence continues at coordinate 2,156 of DATMSN010000987.1, forward strand.
CCTTGGCCTCCGGCTGGTCGGCGCCCACGCCCAGGCTGGCATGCGAGATCTTCAGGCCGGCTTCGGCGTTGAGCGAGTTGTCGAGCTGCCAGGCCGACGACAGCTGGCCCTCGACGCGCTCCTCCCGCACCCAGGCGGCACCGGTCGGCATCGGAGCGGCGCCGGCGCTGGCCTGATAGGTGTTGGCGCTGTCATTGGTGTTGACGGCGCGTTCGACCCCGCCGCGTATGACGACGCCGTTCAACGCTTGCCAGCTCAGTTGCGCCGCGAGCACCTGCTCGCTGGCGTTGGTGGCCGACACCGCGTACGAGCTGTGGCCGCCCGAGGAGAACGTCGAGTCGGCCGTCATCTCGGCGGTGCGGTACAGCGCCTTGAGGTCCAGGTTGGCGCCGGGCGCCAGGTCGCGCGCGTAGGCGAGGCCCTGTTCGAGCGTGCGGCCGGCGTTGTCGTTGCTGTTGAGCGAGCGCGTGCCGGCGTCGTACCAGCCCTGCGACTGGTAGGTCCACGGATTGAACGCGCCGCTCCAGGTCAACTGGCCGTCCAGCAGGTCTTGCCCGTAGTTGAGCTTGACCACCTTGTTCCCGCTGACGCCGGCGCCGGCCATCGTCGCCTCGGCGGCCGGCCCCGGACCGGCGTAGCGCGTGGTTTTGCGTCCCTGGCCCTGGCCGGTGTCGGGCGAGCGCATCCAGCCCAGCGTAAAGTTGACGCTCCTGTCGCCGCGCTTGAGGCTGTAATTGCCTTCCACCGAGGGCGTCAATTCGCCGTCGGCCGTCAGATAGCTCGACGCGGTGGTGCTGGCCGACACCAGGTCCATTTGCTTGAGCAGCAGGTTGGCCACGGTCGGGTAACCCTGCATATCGATGCCGCCGGCGCCGCCGTTGATGACCTCGATACGCTCGACGGCCGCCGCCGGGATGCGTCCCAGCACGTCGGCGAGCGGCTCTGTTTTGGACGTGGGGCGTTTTCCGTTGATCAGCACGTTGCCGGCCACGCCGCGCGACGGGTTGCCGCCATCGAAGACGAAACCGGGCAGGCGGGTCGCCATGTCCATCGCTGTCGCCGCCTGGAACTGCGTGAAATAGTCCGGCTGGTACGACTGGGGTGGCGTGCCGTCAGCGGCGGCCGGCCCGGCGGCGCTCAGGGCGCAGGCCAGAAGAACGGCTGGGCGAGGGAATGGCAAGGGTCTCATCCCAACATTGTGCAATGAACATTATAGGTTGGCAATGACTGATTGCGAGGTCAGGCAAGTTTAGTAGCGTCTTTGTCGAACAGGCTCGAACGCACCGAGCGCTTGCTTTCTTGCGGTTGCCGTACGAGATCGAGGCGCTCAAGAAAAGCCGCCTCGATCTGCCCGCGAACTAGAACTTCACCGACTGCGCCTTGCCCGTGTAGGTGATCGACTTGGTCGCCGCCGCCGGTTCGATCGCGGTGGCGTTGGCCGGGCCGACCACCACGATGTTGAGCTTGCGCGTCTTGACCAGGCCCGGATAGGCGCCTTTGCGGGCGCCGACCGTCAGCGACCTGGCGGCGTCGTTCCAGACCAGGTCGTAGGTGGCGTAGCGGCCCTTTTCGTAGTCGTAGGTTTCGTTGTCATCCTCGTAGACGGTGAACTTGCCGTCCGCGCCCGGATAGACGCGGATCTCGTACGGCGCGTCGGGCCGCTCGGTCGCATATTGGACCATGGGCCCCATCGGCACGATCGCCCCGGCGCGCACATACAGCGGGAAGACGTCGAGCGGCACGTCCTTGCTCACCGTCTTGCCGCCGCCGAAGCGCTCGTGCGTCCAGAAGTCATACCAGTCGGTGCCGGCGGGCAGGTAGGTTTGCATCGTGGTGTCCGGCTTGTCGGTGTTGTTCGCCACGCTGGCCAGTTGCGACGGCGTGCGCCACGCCAGCCGCAGGTTGCGTTCGTTGGTGGCCTGGAAGTACTCCAGCGTGACCGCCGCGCTTTGGCCCTGCTTCAGCGTGATCTTGGCGCCGGTGTAGCGCTTGCCGCCATTCTTCCAGTCTTCGATGACAAGCTTGCCGTCGACGAACAGGCGATAGCCGTCGTCGCCTTCCACGCCGAGTTCGTATTCGCCGCTTTCCGGCGCGACGATGGACCCGGTCCAGCGCGCGGAGAAATTGTCCAGGCTCTTGAGTCCGCCCGGAATGTCCGCCAGCGGCGGCCCCGGCCACTGGAAGTCGATGGTGGCGTCGACGCTGCGCTCCTTCGGCGACTCGAAGCGGGCGCCTTCGAAATACTGCCCGGCCAGCCCGGGCTTGCCGTCCGGCGTGCGCAGCGCGCTGGCCGGAATGGTGGCGGCCGGCGGCGGCTGGAAACGGTACATCTGGCGCGTGACCGGATGGACCAGGAACGACGGGCCGAACTGGAAGGCGTCGTTGATGTCGCGCACGCCCTTGTCGTCCGGGAAATCCATCGGCAGCGCCCGCATCATCGTATAGCCGTCGTGGGTGACCTTCCAGCCCAGGCTGTAGATATAGGGCAGCAGCCGGTAGCGCAGGTCCACGGCGTCGCGCAGCGACTTGTACATCTCGGGATCGGATTGCTTGAACAGGTAGGGCTCGCGCTCGATGTCGGTGCCGTGGATGCGCATCAGCGGATTGAAGGCCGCGTATTGCAGCCAGCGGGCGTACAGCTCGCGGTACGAGGCGTTCTTTTCACCGCCGGGGAAACCGCCGCCGATGAAGAAGCCGCCGGTATCCTGGGTCCAGTACGGGTTGCCGGTGATGGTGACGTTGACGCCGCCGTTGATCTGCTCGAGCAGGGTCTTCCAGCTGGCGCGCGTGTCGCCGGACCAGGAGGTGGCCGCCGTCCTTTGCGCCCCGGCCCAGGCCGAGCGCGTCAGCGTCAGCACCCGCTGGTTGCTGGTGGCCCGTTGCCCGTCGTAGGTGCCTTGGGTGGTCATCAGCGAATACGGATTGAGGTAGCGGGTGAAGTCGCCCAGCGCGTTGTTGCCGAGGCCTTTGATGTCGCGTTCGTTGTCGGCGGCGCTATGGGCCGCCGTGCCGACCTCCACTTCGGTGCCGTCCATCCACAGCGCGTCGACGCCGACATCGAGCAGGCCTTTCTTGACGTGCTTGAAGTAGATCTTGCGCCCCTCGGGGCTGAAGGCGTCGTAGATGCGCGCCTTTTTCGAAATCCAGTGCAGCGGTTCGAAGCGCAGGCCCTTCTGGTCGAGCTCCTTGGCCAGCGCCGTGTCGTTGCCGATCGACGGCCAGATCGACACCATCAGTTTGAGGTTCATGTCGTGCAGGGACTTGGTCATGCCCTTGGGATCGGGGAAGCGTTCGGGATTCCAGATCATGCCGCTCCAGGTGCCGTCCTTGTCGCTGCCCCAGTACTGCCAGTCCTGCACGATGTAGTCGAGCGGGAACCGCTCCTTGCGGAAGGTTTTCGCCACCTCCAGCAGGCGGGCCTGCGTCTCGTAGCGCTCCTTGCTCATGAACAGACCGAAGGCCTGCTTGGCGTACATCGGTGCCGCGCCGGTCAGGTCGCGGTAGCCGGCAACGACCTCGTCCAGCGTGCCGCCGCCCATGAAGTAGTAGTCGACCCCGCCCGGCGCGCTCTCCGCCCACAGCGACGCGCCGTCGGGCGTGTCCTTGAAGCGCATCTTCGAGTAGGTGTCCCACAGGATGCCGTAGCGTTCCGTCGACATCATGACCGGGATGACGATGCCGATGTTGGTCTGCACCAGCAGCAGATTCTTGTTGCGGCGATTCAGTTCGCCTTCGCCCAGGAAGCCGAAGCCGTAGATGCCTTCATCGGGCTTGAGCGTGAAGGTGTTCTCGGCCTCGTAGGTCGGCGCGCCGGCCACGTCGATTTTCTTCAGGGCCTGCGGCGCGGCCTGGCTTTCGCGCGTGTAGACCTTGCCCTTGGCGTCCTGGAAGGTCAGCGCGCCGCTCGCCTTGTCGATGACGATGTGGAGCTGTTTGCTGAGCAAGGTCAGCGTGTTGGCGTCCTCGCGCGTGGTGAACGCGATGGCGGCCGGCTTGCCCGTCACCACGATGCTGGGATGGCGCCAGAAATTGTCGCCCAAGGTGGTGTTCACCCGCACCGTCGCCGGGCCGTAGAAGATCACGTTCTTGGTCACGCCGCCCACACGCACCTGCACGCCATGCTCGATCGGCGAATACGAAAACGCGGCGGGCAGGGAGGACGGCGCCGCGACCGGCATTAGGTGGCCATTGGCGTCGAGGCCGGCGGGCGGTTTGGCGTCCGCGTTGGCGCTTGTGGCGATGACCGCCAGCAGCGCGAATGCCGATAGCGCGGTATGTTTTTGCATTTGTCTCCCAGATTGTTGGATGAAACAGGCTCTTGTTCAACGGCCCGGATGCAGCAAGCTAGCAGAGTACCGGGACCGTTACCAATTCCAATTTCAAAGGTTTTGATAACGATTTCGATATCAATCAGTTTTTTGACGGGGTGCGTAAATAAGGTTTGCCTCGTCCGAATGTTTTCGATATATTCCGTACCTCCGGTGCCGTAGTGTACACGGGTGACGCCAGCGTGCCAACCGCCTCGACCTCAACGAATAGAAGCCCTGATGGCTTCGGTATGGAGTGTTATGCAACGAGTTTCCTCAACGATGGCGGCCGCCGTCGCGTCGGCCTTGTGTCCCTTGCTTTGCCTGTCTTCGGCGGCGGCGGCGCCGGGCGCCGTGGCCATTTCGTCGCCCAACGGCGCCTCCGTCATCAGCATCGAGCGCGACGCCAGCCGCTTCTCGATCGCGCGCGCGGGCGAGACCATCATCGCCGACTCGCCCCTCGGCCTGGAGCTCGACGGCGTGCCCGGATTCGGCCCGCTGAAGCTGGAAAGACAACTGGGCGTCAGCGTCGACCGGACCATCCCGCTGGTGGCCACCAAGGCCGTCGTGGCGCGCGACCATTATCGCGGCGCCACCTTGGTTTTCCGCGAGCGCGCGGCCAAGGGGCGGCGGCTGTTGGTCGACGTGCGCGCCTACGACGACGGTGTCGCGTTCCGCTACC
>DATMSN010000988.1:0-1521 GCA_035565375.1 Duganella sp.
CCGCAGCGACCAGGCCTGGTCGCCCAAGCTGTCGCTGGGCTGGGACGTGGCGGCCGACACCACGTTGCGCCTGTCGGCAGGCCGTGGCACGCGCTTCGCCACCGTCGCCGAGCTGTTCCAGGGAACCGCCGCCGGCAGCGCCATCGTCGTCAACGATCCGAATCTGAAACCGGAACGCTCGAACGCGCTCGAACTGATGGCCGAACAACGGCACGGCTTCGGCACCTTGCGCGCCTCGCTGTTCCAGGACGACGTGCGCGACGCCATCTGGAGCCAGCTCAATCTGACAGTCTTCCCCAATGTGACCAACGTACAGAACGTCGGCCGGGTGCGCACGCGCGGGCTGGAACTGGTGGCGCAAATCGACCGCCTGGGCATGCCGGGACTCAGCGCGGACGCCAATATCGCCTTCGGCAAGTCGACGATACTGGAAAACGCCAACTACCAATCGTCCGTGGGCAAGAACTGGACCCGCGTGCCGCGCGTGCGCTCGGCAACCACCCTGACCTACGCCCCGGGCGCGACGTGGAGCGCCTCGGCCACCTACCGCTACTCCGGCGCGCAGTTCAACGAAACCAACAACGCGGACTACAACACCGATGTCTACGGCGCCATCTCGCGCGTCAGCCAGCTGGATGCGCGGCTGCTGTTCAAACCTGCCGCCGGCACCGAGCTGGCCGTCGGCGTCGACAACCTCAATAACTATCACGCCTACCAGATGCATCCCTACCCGGGCCGCACGCTGTTCGCTGAAATGCGTTACGCCTTCTAAGTCCAATCAGGGAGCATGGATGATACACATCGAAAAACTGAGCAAAAGCTACGAAGGCAGGACCGTGGTCGATGGACTCGACCTGCACGTCAGGGAGGGCGAGATCTACGCGCTGCTCGGCCCCAACGGCGCCGGAAAATCCACCACCATCGGCTGCCTGCTCGGGTTTGTGGACGCCGACGCCGGCACCATCCGGCTGGCCGGCTCGACGCTGCCGCCGGCGAAGGCGGCGATCCGGCATGCGGCCTACATCGCGGAGAACGTGGCGCTGTACGAACGCCTGACCGGCGTCGAAAACGTCGAATTCTTCATGCGCCTGTTGGGCGCAAAGCCCCGCCGCGACCAGATCGAGGCCCTGCTGGAACGCGCCGGGCTGCCGGAGCATGCGTGGCACCGCCTGGCTTCCGGCTACTCCAAGGGCATGCGGCAAAAAGTGGGCATCGTGATGGCGCTGGCCAAAGGCGCGCAGGTACTGGTGCTCGACGAACCGACCTCCGGCCTCGACCCGGAAGCGAGCGTGGCGTTCGGCGCCCTGGTACGGACGCTGGCCGACGACGGCGCCGCCGTGCTGATGGCGACGCACGACCTGTTTCGGGCGCAGGAGCTGGCGGACCGCTGCGGCATGCTGGTGGGCGGCCGTCTGGCCGGTGAATGGAAATTGGGAGATTTGAATGCAGGCGAACTTGAACGCAATTACCTTGGCATCCTCGCCGGCCGCGCCTGAGGTGCTGGACCGGCACCGCCCGCGC
>DATMSN010000989.1:0-2308 GCA_035565375.1 Duganella sp.
GGCAGCACCAGCCCGACCCTGGGCGGCCTGTTCGACAGCGGCACCGGCAGCTGGTCGTTCGCGCCGCAGCTGCTGCTGCCGATCTTCGACGCCGGCCGCAACCGCGCCAACCTGACGTTGACGGAAGTGCGCAAGAACATCGCGGTGGCCGACTACGAGAAGACCATCCAGACCGCGTTCCGCGAAGTGGCCGACGCGCTGGCCGCGCGCGACTACCTGGGCGAACAGGTGGCGGCGCAGCGCGCGGTGCAGGACGCGCAGGCGGACCGGCTCAAGCTGTTGCAGCTGCGCTTCGACAACGGCGTCGCCAGTTCGCTCGACGTGCTCGACGCCCAGCGCGAGCTGTTCAGCGCGCAGCAATCGCTGGTGCAGGCGCGCCTGCTGCGCACCACCAGCGCGATCGACTTGTATCGGGCGCTGGGCGGCGGCTTGAAATAACCCCACCAACCCGGGCACACCGGGGTCGTACCCCCGGGGGTACGACCCCACGCGGTTCACGCCTTGCGGGTAGCTTTCGCGCGCTGGTGCGAAAAGCCAGACTTAAAGGAAACATTGTCTTTTTAGATAAGACACATTGTTTCATATTTGCAACAGGACGTCACGCACCACATGACCGGCCGCAAGGCGGGGTGCATACTTGCGCCTATAAAGCCACGCCGCCTTGGCTGCTCGCATTGGGGCCTATACCCGTCGTCACCGGAGTCCATCATGAACTTTCTCTCGCATACGCGCATCGGCACCCGTCTCGCCATCGCGTTCGCCACCGTCCTGTTGCTGGCCGTCGTCGCCACCACCGCCGGGTTGATCAACGCGCGCGGCAACGCCGCCGCCACCAAACAAATGATGGAGCAGCCGCTGGCCAAGGAGCGCCTGGTGTCCGACTGGTACGTGCTGATCTACTCGGCCGTCGCGCGCACCGAGCTGATCGCGCGCAGCAAGGACGACACGCTGCCGGTGGTGTTCGCCGACACCATCGCCGCCAGCACCAAGCGCGGCGGCGAATTGCTGGGCAAGGTCAAGGAGCTGCTGTCCAGCGACGAGGAACGCGCGCTGTACGACGCCACCATCGCGCTGCGGGGCGCCTACCAGAAGGCCAAGAACGAAGTCGGCGACATCCGCAAGGCGGGCGACGACGCCGCCGCCGAAGCGGCGTACCGCGACAAGTTCCTGCCCGCCGCCGAGGCCTACAAGAACAAGGTCAACGAACTGCTGGCGTTCCAGCGCAAGGCCATCGACGACACCGCGCGCGGGATCGAGGCGGCCAACCAACGCAGCAACACGCTGCTGCTGATCCTGACGGTGCTGATGGTGGCCATCGGCTCGGTGGCGGCGTGGATCATCTCGCGCTCGATCACGGGGCCGCTCAAATCGGCGGTCGACATCGCCGCGACGGTGGCCAACGGCGACCTGACCACGCGCTTCGACGGCCCCACCTCGCGCTCGGAGATCGGCGACCTGATGACCGCCCTGAAAGGCATGAACGACTCGCTGCGCAACGTGGTCAGCCAGGTGCAGATCGGCACCAAGACCATCGCCAGCGCCTCCAACGAAATCGCCGTCGGCAATATGGACCTGTCGCAGCGCACCGAGGAACAAGCCAGCTCGCTGGAGGAGACCGCGTCGTCGATGGAGGAGCTGACATCGACCGTGCGCCAAAACGCGGAAAACGCCAGGCAGGCCAACCAGCTGGCGCACGCCGCGTCGGACGTGGCCGAGCGCGGCGGCTCGATCGTCGGCCAGGTGGTCAGCACGATGGGCACGATCAACGATTCGTCGCGCAAGATCTTCGACATCATCAGCGTCATCGACGGCATCGCCTTCCAGACCAACATCCTGGCGCTGAACGCGGCGGTGGAAGCGGCGCGCGCCGGCGAACAGGGTCGCGGCTTCGCGGTGGTCGCCTCCGAGGTGCGCAATCTGGCCCAGCGTTCGGCGGCGGCGGCCAAGGAAATCAAGGAATTGATCGGCAATTCGGTCGAGCAGGTCGACATCGGCTCGAAGCTGGTGCAGCAGGCCGGCAGCACGATGAACGAGGTGGTCGACAGCGTGCGCCGCGTGACCGACATCATGGGCGAGATCACGTCGGCCAGCAGCGAGCAAAGCATCGGCATCGACCAGGTCAACACGGCGATCACGCAGATGGACCAGGTCACGCAGCAGAACGCGGCGCTGGTCGAGGAAGCCGCCGCGGCGGCGGCCAGCATGCAGGAGCAGGCCGAGCGCCTGGCCGACGTGGCGTCCTCGTTCAAGCTCGATCAAAACAGCATCCAGCAGTCGCTGGCGGCGCCCGCCGCCGCGCGCAAGATCG
>DATMSN010000990.1:0-7350 GCA_035565375.1 Duganella sp.
GCTAACGCTCCCCAGGCCTACCGGCCAGGTAGGCCGCCTCTTCGATGGGCCCCCGGGCGGTTAGCGGGCCTCGCCCGCTAATCCGCCAAGCTCCGCCAGCGGCCCCGCCATTCACCCGCGCCTCAACGCCCTGGCGAGCCGCGCAGGATGCGCGCCGGCAGCAACACCACGGCGCGCAGCAATTCGAACACCCCTTCGACACCGATGCCGATCAACCTGAACGGCAAGGTGAGCAGCCAAAAAACCGGATACAGCAGCAGCGCCAGCAAGGCCAGCGGCCAGCAAAGAAACAGCAGAACCAGCCACAATACAAAACTCAGCATGAGACGCTCCCGATCCAGTGATGCGATTGTCAATGCTGTCACTGTAGAACGGCGCCGCGCGGCGGGCAATTCCCGTGCGACCAACTGCGGATAACGGCGATCAATCGCGGGAATCGGGGGATAAACGGCGGGCGGGAACGGTGCTTACTGGCCCAGGCAGATGATCTTGGTCACGTACTCGTGGGCGTTCGGTTTCTTCTTGGCGGCCCACTCGATCGCCTCGTTGGCTTGCTCGATGGTCAGGATCGACGCCTTTTCCTTGGACTTGATGAAGGACACGCCTTCGAACGCGCCGTCCTTGCCGCGCATGACCTTGGCGAACACCGGGGGTTTGGTCTCGCCGTCGGCGATCTTGTTTTGCTGGATGAGGTAGCGCTGGTCGTTCTGTTCCATATATCTCTTTCTGTAAAAGACGAAATATACGCCGCGGAACGACCTTCGTGGGGACTTTTTAAGCGTAGGCGGCGATCACGCCGGCCGGCCGCGTCACTGTATCGTGGAGGATTTCGGCGCGCAGCGCGGCCTGCAGCGACGGGATCGAGCCCCCGGCCCGGTACTGGAAACCGACCTGCAGCACATCGCCCTGCCGGGCCTTGACCGGGGTCGCCAGCGGCAAGGTCATGTAGTGATTCAGCCAATCGATGGTGGTCGAACGCTCGGCCACCACGGCCAGCACGTTCTTGGTCACAAAGCGCATGGCGCTGATCTCGCCGGCCCGTTCGATGACGAACTTGCCCTGCCAGGCATAGGCGAGCTCGTTGGGCTGGTTGAAATCGATGATGCTGTAGACGGCCGGCGGCGCCGCCTCCACCGTGCCCGGGTAGACGACATTGGTCTCCTGGAACTGGACGATGGGCGCGTAGAAGCCCTCGAAGTCATATTCCTGCTGCACCGGCTGCACCGCCATGATCACCGCCTCCGGCAGGAATACCGGCAACGGCCCGCCGAAGCGCTCCAGGTAGCGGCGCTTGAACGATTCGATCACCTCGACCTGCTTTTCGCGCAGCATGGCGACGTGGATCATTTCGCAGATGACGACGTCGACCGGCTCCGGCGGCAGATATTCGAAGGCGTCGGCGTGGACGACTTCCACTTTCTCACCGTTGGGATTGAGCGCGAGCATCTTGCGCGCTTCCTTGACCATGTCCGGATTGAACTCGACGCAATACACCTTGTCCGCCTTGGCCGCCGCGAACCACGATAACACGCCGGTGCCGCCGCCCAGCTCGAGCACCTTGGCGCCGGGCTTGACCGCGTAATCGATCGCCGACTTGAAACCGTGCATGCGGTTCTGATCCATCAGCATGTTGTGATGGTAATGGACTGGAATGAATTGCCCCAGATAGCAGCTTTCGATTTCGCGTTCGTTCAGCATGGTTTCCCTTGGTTGTGGCGCATTGTGCTTTGATGCAATACGGTGAACCTATTATCGTGAAGATTGTCTACGTATAAAGGGGGGAGCTAGACGGGAAACCCCTGCCAGTTCCGGGTTTCCGCTAAAAACTTATTAAAAAATATAGGTGTTTGTATTATAGCGATCCGCTGCGCGAAAGTTGGCCATGTCGCTTCAAGAACGCAACAACGTCCATTGCTACGGCGATGGGCCGTATACCATGATGCTGGTACACGGCTACGGCTGCGACCAGACGATGTGGCGCTTTTTGTACCGGTTTTTCGCCGAGCGCTATCAGGTCATTCTGCTCGACCTGGTTGGCAGCGGCGGTTCCGACTTGTCGGCCTACGACCGCAACAAGTACGGCACGCTGCACGGCTACGCCGCCGACATGCAGGAAATTATCGATGAGTTCGCGATCGCGCCGGTGATTTTCGTCGGCCACTCGGTCAGCGCCATGATCGGCATGCTGGCCTCGATCAAGGCGCCGGAAAAATTCGTGGCCCAGGTCATGGTGGGGCCGTCGCCGTGCTTCATCAACGACGACGACTACGTCGGCGGCTATAACCCGGAGGACATCGACGGCCTGCTGAAAATGATGGACGACAATTACCTCGAATGGACCAAGGTCATGGCGCCCACCATCATGGGCGCGCCCGAGCAACCGGCGCTGGCCAAGGAGTTGCTGGTCCGATTCCAGGCCAACGACCGCGAGATCGCCAGGCATTTCGCGCGGGTGACGTTCACCGCCGACCACCGCGCCGATGTGCCGAAGTCGACCGTGCCGGCCCTGATCCTGCAATGCAGCGACGACCTGATCGCGCCGCGCGAAGTGGGCGAATATCTGCACACGCACCTGGCGAACAGCGTGCTCGAGGTCATCACCAATGTCGGGCACTGCCCGCACATGAGCGCGCCCTCGGCCAGTTCGGAAATCATCACGGGCTATCTGGACCGGCTGCTGGGCGATTCTTCTGAACGCAATGAGCCAATTAGCGGTCGAGCTTGCCGCTCCGCCCCGCCGTAATCACACCAATCTTGCGAACCGCCTCATTTGATCTATACTATCGTCTCAAAGGAGACACTCCATGTCGGATCCAAAAACCATTGCAAAGCAGGCGGCGGCGCCCCTCGCTGCTCGCCTCGAAGCCGCGACGGCGGCAGGCGCCGGTTTCGACCAGGCGAAGACCGCAGCCCCTGCGGCGGCCCGCCACAGCGTCGCTATCGTCGATGGTACGCAACTTTACCGCGTCGACCCACAGACGCGCATTGCGGTGATAAGGCAAGGCATTCCGGCTTCGACGATCGGCAATCTTTCGTCGCGCATGGGCATGAGCAAGGAGAATCTGCTCTCCAGCCTGGGCCTGTCGCGCGCGACGATCAGTCGCAAAGAGAAGGATGCCACAGTGTTGTCCAAGGATGAATCGGAACGGGTACTCGGCGTCGAAACGCTGATCGGCATGGTGCAAACCATGGTCGAGCAATCCGGCGATCCCACCGGGTTCGACGCGGCGCGCTGGGTGTCGGAGTGGCTTACCAAGCCGTTGCCCGCGCTGGCTGGCGAGACGCCGGCGAGCTACATGGACACCTTCGAGGGCCAGAAACTGGTGGCCGAGTTGCTGTCGATGACCCAGAGTGGAGCCTACGCGTGACTGTGCCGGTCTGGCGCATCTCGGTCGAGGCGCCAACCTACGCAGCCAATGATTTGAGCGGTACCGGCGCCAAGACGACGGGCGGACGCTGGAACAGCAAAGGCACAGCGGTCGTCTACTGCGCCGCGAACATCGCGCTGGCCACCCTTGAGACCGTCCACTATCTGAGTGGTGGCGGCCTGCCATACAACCGCTATCTGGTGCGTATCGACATTCCGGATGCCGTATGGGCCGCGCGCCATGTCCTCGATCCGCTGCCCGGGGGATGGGACGCGATTCCGGGCGGGATGAGCGCCAGAGCGGCTGGCGACGCCTGGATCGCGTCGGGTGCGACGGCCCTGCTGCAGGTGCCCTCGGTGATCGTGCCGGAAGAATACAACATACTGATCAACCCACAGCACAGCGACGCCGCCATGATCGTCGCGACCACTCTTCGGCGCTGGATCTACGACCCTCGGTTCTTTCCTTGATTGACCAAGCCTGTCGCCGAAAATGACCTTCGCTCGGGAAAATAGGGTGCGGTGGCTACGCCTGTCGCGTCGCAGCCACGCCGCCCCCTAGCGTTTGCCCTTCGCCGCCAAAAACGCGTCGATGGTCTTGGCGATCCAGGGCTTGTCCGCCTTGGTGGCGAACTCGGAGGCCGTCAGCTTGAAGCCGCCGTCCTTCAGCGTGGCGTCGGCGCCCTCCTTCAGCAGCAATTCCACCACCTGCTCCTGGCCTTCGCGCGCGGCCATCATCAGCGGCGTCATGCCGGACGGCGATTCGGCGTCGATATAGGCGTGGTGTTCCAACAGAATAGTGGCGATCTCCACACTGCCGGCCGCCGCCGCGTAATGCAGCGCGGTCCAGCCCTTCTGATTGACCTGGGCGCCGCGCTTGATCATGTCCAGCACCACCGCCTTGTTCTGGCGGAACGCCGCCATCATCAGCGCGGTGTTGCCGTTGGGCGCCTTGGCTTCCAGGTCGATGCCAGGCTGATCCATCAGCAAGGTGCCGACCTTCACCGCTTCATAGCGCATGGCGACGATCAGCCCGGTCTCGCCGTTCGGATCACGCACATTGGGATTCAGGCCACGCGCCAGCACTTTCTTGACGCCCGAAACGTTATCCAGCTGCGCGGCGCGGAAGAACGCGACCTCGTCGTCCGACTGCTCGGCGGCGGCGCCCGGCAAGGCCGCCGCGACGGCGAGCATCCCCAGCAGAAAACGGCGGCGGAGTGGTTGTAGAATCAACATGAGCTTCTCACGCTACCACGTTGAATAATTTGAAGAAATTGGCGGAAGTCTGTTCCGCCACCTGCGCCACCGGTATGCCTTTGAGCTTGGCGATATACTCGCCCACGTGGGCCACGAATCCGGGTTCGTTCATCTTGCCCCGGTGCGGCATCGGCGCCAGATATGGCGAATCGGTTTCGATCAGGATGCGCTCCAGCGGCACCTCCAGCGCCACCGCCTGCAAATCCTTGGCGCTTTTGAAGGTCACGATGCCCGAGAACGAGATATAGAACCCCATGTCGATGGCCGCGCGGGCGACCTCCAGCGATTCCGTAAAGCAGTGCATGACGCCGGCCACGCCGCCGGCCTCGGTGCCGGCGCCCTCTTCGCGCATGATGCGGATGGTGTCCTCGCTAGCCGCGCGGGTGTGGATAATCAAAGGCTTACGCGTGATTCTTGAAGCTTTGATGTGGGTGCGGAAGCGCTCGCGCTGCCACTCCAGGTCGCCCTGGAGGCGGAAATAATCCAGCCCGGTCTCGCCGATGGCGATGATTTTCGGATGGTTCGACAACTCGACCAGCTGTTCGACGCTGGGTTCGGGGGTGTCCTCGTAGTCCGGATGCACGCCGACCGAGGCGTAGATGTGCGGGTATTCCTTGGCCAGCGCCAACACTTGGGGGAAATCCGGCAAGTCGACCGACACGCACAGCGCGTGGGTCACCTTGTTGTCGGCCATCTTGGCCAGGATTTCGGGCATGCGAGCAGCCAGCTCGGGAAAATTGATGTGGCAATGGGAGTCGATAAACATGCCGTGATTGTAACCCACGCCCGGCGCGCCCGCAGCGCGGTGGCGCCACCCCTTCGCCAGCGGCCTCCCCGCTTCGCTTTACGCGAACCTGGAGGCGCGCCGTAGCCTTACGCTAGGCGCGTGCTAACTTCAGGAGTATCAATGTTTAAGAATTTCAGGCTCGGATCCTCAAGCCGCGACACGACGGCCGGCTGGGATCCACTGGCAAGTCACCAGCAGGCGCAGCAAAGCGGAACGGCGGGCACCGTCAGCGCCCACCGGCGGTTTTCGGCGCAGGACCTTGGCATGGGTGAGCTTTCCCGGGCGCCCAAACGGGTTGGGGTGACGCCGCAAACCTTTGAGCACCTCGAGGTGGCGCAGACGGTCAACCAAGCGGTCAAGGACGCCTTCCTCGCCGGTGCCGGCAACCAGAAGCTCGACATCCTGGCCACCGGCGGCGAAAGCTGGGCCCGGCGCGAACTCGCGACTACCAAATTCCCCCGTGGCCACACAGAAAGCCAACTGCAGCGTGTGCAATACGCGCAGGGCGGACATTGCTCGACCCACGCCGCGATGTCCGCCGCCATGCTGGCCCAGCATGACCTGAACGCGCCGGTGGTGCAAATCTGGGAGCATCAGCAAGACCACGTCTACGCACTGATCGGAGATCCAAGGGACCACGCCTATGGCGAGCACAATACCGTCGTGGTCGATCCGTGGGTAGGCGCGCCCAGCGCTTGCATCTTGGCGGAAGCCAAGCTACACGACGCTCAAACGGGCGAGGCGGTGCCATTCCGGCCACAAGACGGCAGACGGACGGGGGAATACAACGCCGGCAAGCCGATGCCAAAGGCACAGCTTGATATCGCGCGCAACATCAAGCCGATGAGCATTGAGGATGTTAATAAAAAGTTAGCTAAAATTAATAAGAAAGTGGGCAAGAACGGCATCCGGGTCGGCGCCGAATTGACCGACCACATCCGCTCTGAGGTCGACCCGGGAACGCTGTTCGACTGCCGCGTCAGCACCGACCCAAGGACCCGCTACGTCAACACGGATAGCGGGCAAGCCAAGACCTTCGATGCCTTGTCTGCCAAAACGGCCGATCGCATCGATCGCGGCGGCCGGGCCCTGGACGCGATCATGCGCGAGGATGGCAGCTGGAACAGATAACCGGCCCTCCGGGCAAGCGGCCTGCTTTACCGTTGAAACAGTTAAAGCGTATGCGTGGCGCGCGACGAGCGCAGCGCGGCGCCGAGGATCTCCTCGATCCGCAGGCGGGCGCGCTGGCCGCTCTCGTCGTCCGGAAAATGCACGCCGATGCCCTGCGCCTTGTTGTTGTGCGCGCCGGACGGCGTGATCCAGGCCACCTTGCCGGCGATCGGATACTTGTTCGGATCGTCCATCAGCGCCAGGATCAGGTAGATCTCGTCGCCCAGCTTGTACGGCTTGGGGGTCGGCACGAACATGCCGCCGTTCTTGAGGAAAGGCATGTAGGCGGCATACAGCGCCGCCTTTTCCTTGATCGCCAGCGACAGCACCGTCGGCCGCGCGGCGGGCACGGTGTTCGGATCGACAGGACTGGCAGCGGACATCGTTTACCTTTCAGGCGCAGCAGGCGGCATAGTCAAGCAACATATCCTCGAGAAACAGCTTGGGCGACAGCGGGTGGTCGGACGTCGCGCGGCGTTCGTTGGCGCCCTTGATCGCCGCCAACAGCTTGCTGACGTGAATCTTGTCCGCCAGCCCGGCCAGCTCTTTCTGGTAGCGTGGATAGTAACGGATGTTACCTGCGAGTTTGTAGGAAAACAAATCATAAAGCCAGCGTTGCAACCACGATACCTGCGCGCTCAGCGGCACTTTTTGAAGTTTATCAGCAACTTTCAGAGCGCCTTCCACGCTTGGCCGCGCCAGCAGCTGCAGCAACACCTCCAAATCGTCGCGGTTGCCCGTCTCGGCCTGGGCCATCGCCGCCAGCGGC
>DATMSN010000991.1:0-3155 GCA_035565375.1 Duganella sp.
GCCGCCGTGCCCTCGCGCGCGGCGCGCACGTGGCGGCACACGGCGCGGATCACCCAGCGGTCGATCGCCGTCATCATGTCGTAGCGTTCGGCGGCCGGGATGAAGGCGCCGGGCAGGATCAACTCGCCGTGGCCGGACTGGATGCGGATCAGCACCTCGTCGTGCACCTCGCCGCGCTGGCCGAGGCCGACGATGGGCTGGGCGTACAGCCGGAAATACTGGTGCTCGAACGCCTCGTTCAGGCGCGACACCCATTGCATCTCGCCCTGGCGGCGCGCCAGCCGCAGGTCCGATTCCTGGTACATGTGCACGCGGTTGCGGCCGCGCTCCTTGGCCAGGTAGCAGGCCTGGTCGGCGGCGATCAGCAGCTCGGTCATCGATTTGCTGTTGTGGTTGATCTCGACGACGCCGACGCTGACCCCCAGCTCGAACGTGCGGCTGTCCCACACGAAGCGGAAATTCTTGACCGACTGGCGGATGCCGTCGGCCACCAGCAAGGCCTGGTCCGGCGGACAGTGCGGCAGCAGCACGCCCAGCTCGTCGCCGCCGAGGCGCGCCAGGATGTCGCTGTCGCGCATCTCGGTCTGCAGCATCTTG
The DNA here is from genome assembly GCA_035565375.1 of Duganella sp. Lineage (GTDB taxonomy): Bacteria > Pseudomonadota > Gammaproteobacteria > Burkholderiales > Burkholderiaceae_D > Rugamonas. The sequence continues at coordinate 598 of DATMSN010000991.1, forward strand.
GCCAGCAGCTGCAGCAGCAGGTCGCCGGCGCTGTGGCCGCAGGTGTCGTTGACGATCTTGAACTGGTCCAGGTCCATGTACAGCAGCGCGTGCACATGGTCCTCCTCCTTGGCGCTGTGCAGCGCGTTGGCGATCTGCAGCTCGAACTCGCGCCGGTTGATCAAGCCGGTGAGCATGTCGTGGCTGGCGTTCCACGACAGCTGCTTGCTCAGCTTGCGTTCGTGGCTGACGTCGCGGAACACCACGACCGCGCCCAGCAGCTCGCCGGTGTCGGACCAGATCGGCGCGGCCGATTCCTCGACGGCGATGCGGCGCCCCTCGCGCGTGATGAGCTGGTTTTGCGACGGCATGCTGATGGTCTGGCGCAGCCGCAGGCATTGCAGCGCCGCGTGTTCGGCCAGCGGCGCGTCGTTGTCGTCGATCAGCGGCAAGGTGGTGGCGATGTCGAGGCCGCGCGCCTCGTCGCTGCTCCAGCCGGTCAGTTGTTCGGCGATGCGGTTCAGGTACTGGGTTTTGCCGTGTTCGTCGGTGGTGATGACGCCCTCGCCGACCGAGCGCAAGGTGACGGCCGCCAGTTCGCGCTCGCGCGCGGCGTCCTGCTCGATGCGCTTGCGCTCGGTGATGTCCCAGACGATGCCGAGCGTGCCGGTGGGTTGGTTGTGTTCGTCGCAAAACACGTGCGCCTTGGCGGCCAGCCAGTGCTGGCTGGCGTCGTCCCAGACGACGCGGTATTCGACGTCGTAGCCCGAGCCGCAATCGACCGCCTCCTGCATGGTGTTGAGCAGGCGGTCGCGGTCCTCGGGGTCGACGAATTGCAGAAATTGGGCGAACGGCTGGGCCAAATCGCCGGGGGGCAGCCCCAACAAGCCGGTTCCCCAGCCGACCCAGTTGACGATACTGTCGATCACTTTGCCATCGGTGATATGCGAATCCCAGATGGCCATGCGCGCGGCGTCCAGCGCCATGCGCAAGTGACGCTGAATAATATCCATACTACCTTGCTCCAAAAACTATAGGCCTACAGTCGTTGGAGCGAACGCCGATGGAAAAGTTCGATAGGCGATGGACAAAATGTCGCCGCGGGCCGCCTGAAAAGCGACTAATTTCAGTGGCAGGTCTGCGTGCCGGCGGTGATGGCCTTGAGCATGGTCGGATCGAGCAGTTCGATTTCGCGGTTGCTCACGCGTACCAGGCCTTCCTTCTTGAACTTCGACAGCAGGCGGCTGATGCTTTCGATCGTCAGGCCCAGGTAGTTGCCGATCTCTTCGCGCGACATGCGCAGCTGGAAGGTGTTGGGCGAATAGCCGCGCGCCTCGTAGCGCGACGACAGGTTGACCAGGAAGGCGGCGAAACGCTGCGTCGCCTGCATGTTGCCAAGCAAGAGCATGACGCTTTGCTCGCGCGTGATCTCCTGGCTCATCATCCGGTGGAAGTGCCGCAGCAGGGTCGGCATGTCGGCCAGCAGCTGCTGCAGGCTGGCGAACGGGATCTCGCACACCTCGCTGTCCTCCAGCGCCACGGCGGTGCAATGGTGCAGGTCGGTGCTGATGGCGTCCATGCCCAGCAACTCGCCGGCCATCTGGAAACCGGTGATCTGCTCGGCGCCGTCGCGGTTGACCTGGTAGGTCTTGAAATGCCCGAGCCGGATCGCGTACAGGTTCACGAACGGATCGCCGACGCGGAACAACACGCCGCCGCGCGCGACCTTGCGGCGGCGGCCGATGATTTCGTCGAGCCGGTCCATGTCCTCGTTGCCCAGCCCCATCGGCAGGCACAGCTGGTGCATGCTGCAATTGGCGCAGCTAGCCTTGAGGATGTCGATGGTGGCGCCGGGCAGCAGTAACGAGGGGAGGTCTTTGATCATGCCAACAGTGTAGACCATTAGTCGTTGCTTTTGTGCGATGCCGCAGCGGCCCGATCAAGTATTTGCCGCCGCACGCCTTGCGCCATGCAAGCGACTGGCCGCGGGCGGCGTCCGGCCACGCCACCGGGCCGATGACTTTATTTCGACATTTGGTTCAATTTAACTTGCGCACTATTCAATTGTTCGCTATAGTTCAATCCAAGCAAGTAGCACACTATTTAATAGTTCACAATCAACCCTTGAAAGGAATCACCATGAAACGCACGCTCATCGCTTCCGCCCTGCTGGCCGCCACCACCCTGACCGCGCACGCCGCCACGCCCGCCGCCGACACCACCGTGGTGCTGGTGCACGGCGCCTTCGCCGACGGTTCCAGCTGGGAAAAAGTCATCCCGCTGCTGCAGGCCGAGGGCCTGAAGGTGGTGGCCGTGCAAAACCCGCTGACCTCGCTGGCCGACGACGTCGCCGCCGCCAAGCGCGTGATCGACGCCCAGACCGGCAAGGTGGTGCTGGTCGGCCACTCGTGGGGGGGTACGGTGATCACCGAGGCCGGCACCAGCGACAAGATCAAGGCGCTGGTCTACGTGGCCGCGTTCGCGCCGTCCGAAGGCCAGGCCTCCGGCGAGCTGGGCAAGGATTACGCGGTGCCGCCCGGCATCGCCACGCTGCAGGCCGACGCCGGCGGTTTCCTGTG
>DATMSN010000992.1:0-5363 GCA_035565375.1 Duganella sp.
GGCTTGGCGCCGGTGTTGGCGTTGGCGGCGCCAGCGCCGAGCGCCAACGCCAGCAACATCGTTAGCGGCGCGACGCGGCCTGGCGTGAAGAGTGGATTCGATCTGACCATCATGGGACCTTTCTGTGACGTGAAACCGGGCGTGAAATTAGCGCGAGCCTTGATTTGCCAGTTCCTCCGGTCCGAAGTAGCTGGCCGGCAGGCGCGGGATGACCTTGTACTGGGTCGGCATTTCGTTGGACGCCTCGTTCAGCAGGTAGGCGCCGGTTTGCACGTTGTAGGTTCCCCACATGACGTTGCCCAGTACCGCCGGTACGTCCGGCGCCAGCAAGGTCAACGTGTAGTTGCCGCGCCAGATCTGGCCCTGCGCGTCATAACCGTCGACCAGGATGATCTGCCAGGTGTCCTCGTCGAGGTAGTAGCGGCGCTTGGCCACCACGTGGCGCTTGCCCGGGATAAGCGTCGCTTCCACTTCCCACACGCGGTGCAGCTCCCAGCGCACCAGATCGGGATTGAGGAACTGCGGGCCGACCAGATCGGCGATCTTGGCGCTGCCGGCGCGGTTATTGTTGTACGGGATGTACATCTCCTTTTTGCCGACCAGTTTCAACTCGTGGTGGTCGATGGGCCCGAACAGCATGAACGCCTCGTCGAACAAGCCGATGCCGGAGGTGACCGAATCCGGCGTGTCGTACGACACCGACGGCGCGCGGCGCACGCGGCGCTGGCCCACCAGGTACTGCCAGATGGCGCGCGGCTTGGCTTCGTTGATGCCGTCGTGGACCAGGATGCCTTCGCCCGCCTTGGAGGCCGGCGCACGCGTGATCAGACGGCCGAACTGATAGATGCCATCGAATTTATCCAGGCCGCCGTCCTTGAAGTAGTAAGGGCGCATGAAGGTCTGTTCGGCTTCGGTGGCGGTGGCGCGCTTGCCGTCCGGCGTGACGATGACGGTACGCAGCGGCATGATCGCCGCCTCGCCGGTCCACGCCAGGCGGTGGTTCATGATCGCCTCGTACCCGGTCTTCGGAATCGGGAACGGGATGCCGCCGTAAGCGCCTTCCGCGCCGTAGCCGCCGTCCACCGATTTGGCGCGGGTGGCGTTCTTGAAGGTGTTTTCATACACCCAGGCCGGGGCGCCGCCGGTGCGGTGGGTCGGGTAGATGTCGAGCCGGTACGCCGGATATTTCTTCAGCATCGCCGCCGTGGCGGCGGACAGCTTGGCCGCGTACTGGTCGACGTTTTTTCCGGTGATGGCGAGCACCGGCTTTTCGGCGGCGAACGGATCGGCGCGGAAGTCGCCCGGCTTGAAGCCGGCGGGCACCTTGGCGTAGGCGCCTTCCCAGGCGGGAATGGTGCCTTCCTTGTTGGCGGCCTTCTCGGCGCCCAGCGGCGTCAGCGTGGTTTGCAGCTTGGCCGCTTCGTCGGCGGTGACGGCGGCATGCAGCGGCAGCGTGGCGGTCAGGGTCAGCGCGGCGGCGGCCAGTTTCAGGGTTGTCTTCATTTTGGTTATGTCCTTAGAAAGAGCGTTTGATGTTGAAGGAGATGTAGTCGCGGTCCTTCAATGACTGGGCGTAGCTCAGGATCGGCGTGTTGGTGGCCGGGTTGTTCTTCAGGAAGGTGCCGGTCCCGCCGAGGAACTTGACGTAGCTGATGCCGAACTTCCAGTCCTGGTGATAGGTGGCGTTGATGCCGATATTGAAGTCGCCGCCATGTGCGGCGCCGCCGTTGAAGTTGAAGATGGCGCGCGAGCGGCCGTCGATGTTGTAGCCGATGCCGATAGGGATCGTCAGGTCCAGCCCATCGATGACTTGATAGTAGGCCGGTTCGAAGATCATGCGGGCGGCGGTGGCGTCGCGCGTGGTGTTCGGGTCGAGCGAACCCTGGAAGTCGACGCTGGTGGCGCGGTTCCACGCGATCTCGCCCAGCAGCGAGGCGCCTTCGAAGAACGGATTGGTCGGCATGACGTAGATCGCCGACAGATTGACGTGGGCCGTGTTGCCGACAGCGTAGGCCGGATTGCCGCTGTTGTTGGCGATGACGCCGGCGCCGGCGCGCGACAGGAAGTTCGGCGTCGGGTCGCTCACCAGCGGCGTGTTGCGGCGTATCGACGCCTCGGCGGCGACGTTGACGCCCAGCAGCACGGTGCTGGCGCTGACGCCGAAGGTGCGGATATTTTCCGCGTACACGGCTTGCACCGTGGACGGCGCGCCGGGCGGGAAGGCCGGCGCGAAGCCGAGGTAGAAGTAGGGCGACTTGTCGTGGTAGCGGGCCGCGTAGAAGCCGTATTCGACGTCCGACCCGGCCGGCGCCCACTTGACCTGCATGCCGCCCTGGCCGGAGTTCCTGGCTTTCATGTCCGGCTGCGTGATGAAGGCCGGCGCGCCGCTGTTGGTGGGCGCGACCAGGAAGGCGGTGGCGCCGGCGCCGGCGGCGTCGTAGGAACTGAGGTAGCTGCCGGCGCCCGGGATCAGTGTCGGCCGCCATTCGAACTGGTAGTAGCCGCCGATGGAGACGGTGGGCGCCACCTGCAACTGGCCCGAGACCTGATTGACCGGACGCAGTATCTCCTTGAACTGCGCGCCCGGTACGCTAAGCAGCTTGACCAGGTCGACCGGTCCCTGGGCGTTGGCGATGCCGTTGGCGCCGAAGAACAGGCTCTCGCCGTATTGCAGTGTGTGGCGGCCGACGCGGATGGTGCCCGGCAGCTCGCCCAGCGTGCCCTTGGCGAAGACGAAGGCGTCCAGCAGTTCGGCGTTGCGGCCGTGGAGCACCTTGGTGCCGTTGGCGAAGCGGGTGGCGCTCTGGCCGTTCAGGGTGACGGCGTTGCTGGCGGCCGAGCCGTTGTCGTTGCTGCTGGTGTAGGCGTCGTCGTACCAGCCGGCGGCGCTGACGCGCATGCCGAGCGTGCGGGTGCCGGCGTCGAACTCGGACAGCCAGTCGACCCGGCTCGAGACGATGCCCTTGTTGCGGAAGTTCTGGTTGCCGTCGTCCAGATTGTAGCCGGTGAAGTCGGCGGGGCCGGCCGACGGATAGCCGCCCGCCAGCAGGCGTGGATCGGCGTCGTTGAGGCGATAGGCGCCGCTGTATTTGAAGGTGTTGTTCCAGCTGATCTTCAGTTCGGGATTGGACGTCTCGAAATCGTAGGCGTGGGCGGCTGGCAGGGCGGCCGTCACTGCCATGGCCAGTATGCTCCGGCTCAGGCGTTTTTTGGTTTGCATTGCTGTCTCCTGGTTTTGGTTTTATAGATGGTTCGAGGTACAGGTCTACTGCCGCTGACGCGCGGCCGGGCGTATCAGATAAAGGTCGATGCCAGCCCTCCGTCGACGGGCAGGTTGACGCCGCTGATCCAGCGCGATTCGTCGCTGCACAGGAAGCTGACGACGGACGCCACCTCGTCGGCATAGGCGGGGCGCTTCATGCGGTGGGCGTCGCGCTGCACGCGCTCCTCGCCCAGCATCGAGACGAAGTCGCCGAGGATGGGCGTGAACACAGGTCCGGGCGCCACGCAGTTCATGCGCACCGAGTGCTCCATGAACCATTTCTGCGATTGGGCGTAGGTCCAGACGATCAGCGCCTCCTTGAAGTACTGGTAGCAGGTCTCCTCCGGCACCGGATGCTGGTCCAGCCAGGCCTGGCCGGCGGCGAAGCCTTCGGTGGCGGCCAGTTGCTTGTGCAGGTCGAGACGCGCCGGCCATTCGGCGCCGAGGATGGAGGCGACGTTGACGATGGAGCCGCCGGCCGGCATGCGCGGCAGCAGGCCGGAGGTCAGGTAGCGCAGGCCCAGGTAGTTGACCTTGGCCAGCAGCGCCGGATTGGCGGTGCCCGGCACGCCGGCGATATTGCATAGCGCGTCCACGTGCGGCGGCAGCTTGGCGATCGCCTCGTCGATGCTGCCGGTGTTGCCCAGGTCCACGGACACGAAGCCGTCCAGCGTGAGGCCAGGATCGTTGCGGTCCATGCCGATGACGGTGGCGCCCTCGAAGCGCGCCAGCCGCGCCACTTCGGCGCCGATGCCGGACGCCGCGCCGGTGACGACGATGGTCTTGTTACGTAACTTCATGCTGTCTCCTTGTGGTGATTAAAATGGGTAGCGCGGCGCTTCGGTTTTGATCGTGAGCCATTGCGTTTGCGTGAATTCGTCCCAATCGACGGTGCCGCCGTGGCGGCCGCCGTTGCCCGAGGTGCCGCCGCCGCCGAACGGCGCGTGCGCCTCCGCCACCACGGTCTGGTCGTTGATGTGCACGTGGCCTGAGGGCACGCTATCGGCGATGCGCATCGCGCGCGAAAGGTTGGGCGTGATCACGCCCAGCGCCAGGCAGCCGGTGGTGGCCGAAGCGAGCGCGATGGCCTCTTCGTCGGTGTCGAACACGGTGATCGAGGCCACTGGGCCGAACAGCTCCTCCTCGAAGCAGCGCATGCCCGCGCGTACGCCGGTCAGCACGGTGGGTTTGTAGAACTGGCGGTCGAAGGTGCCGCCGACCAGCAAGGTGGCGCCGTCGGCCACGCTGTCCTCGACGATGGAGTGCAGGCGCTGGACCTGGCGCACGCTGATCAACGGTCCGAGCGCGACGTCGCCGCCCATCGGATCGCCGACCGGCAGGTGGCGCGCCTTGTTGGCCAGGCGCTCGATCACCGCGTCGGCGATGCCGCGCTGGAGCAGCACGCGGCCGGCGCACATGCAGATCTGGCCCTGGTGCAGGAAGGTGGCCCATGCGGCGTTGGAGGCGGCGATATCGGGATCGGCGTCGTCGAGGATGATCAGCGAGTTTTTGCCGCCCAGTTCCAGCGACATCTTCTTCAGATGGCGCCCGGCCAGCTCGCCCACGCTGTGGCCCGCCGCCGTCGATCCGGTGAAGGCGATCATGCCGATGTCCGGATGGCTGCACATGGCCTGGCCGGCGTCCGCGCCACCCGGCAGCACATGCAGCACGCCCTTGGGCAGGCCGGCCGCCTCGAAGATGCGGGCGATCAGCACGCCGCCGCTGATCGGCGTTTGCAGGTCCGGCTTGTGGACCACGGCGTTGCCGGTGGCCAGCGCCGGCGCGATCGAACGGATCGACAGGATCAGCGGGAAGTTGAACGGCGAGATCACGCTGACCACGCCGTGCGGCACGCGCCGCGCGATGCTCATGGTGCCGCTGGCGGAGGCCAGCAACTGGCCCTTGGGCTGCGTCAGCATGGCCGCCGCCTCCTGCAGGTGGGCGGTGGCTTCGCGCAGTTCCAGATCGGCCTTGGGACGGATGGCGCCCGTCTCGCGCACGATCCACGTCGACAACTCGTCGTGGTGTTGCGCGATCAGCGCGGCGGCGCGGCGGAAGATCGCGGCGCGCTCCTTGAAGTCCGATGCGGCCCAGGCTTTTC
>DATMSN010000993.1:0-9653 GCA_035565375.1 Duganella sp.
GAGCGCTGGCCGATGCGCTGTCGCGGCAGTTGGCTGGCGACCGCGGTGGCGCGGTCGACATCGGCGTCAGCTTCGCGGCCAAGGATGGCGCGTTGTGCCGCAGTTTTACGATGGGCCGGACGGCCGGTCTCGCTTGTTGCGGCGGCGATCAATGGCGGGTGGTGATGATGACGGAGGCGGACAAGGCGGCGTCGGGCGACTATCGGCAGGCCGGCAGCGCGATGCCGCCCGCCGTGCTGGAGGCGATCGACGCCCGCATCGCCGGCGCCACGCTCGACGCGCAGGGCGAGCAGGCCGCCAGGCAGCGCGGTTGGCGGCGGTGATTTACGCCGCTACTTCAGCAGCTTGAGCAACTGCTCCGCCGCGACCTCCGACGACGCTGGATTCTGGCCGGTGACCAGCAGCCCGTCGGTGATCGCATACGGTTGCCAATCGCCCAGCTTGGAGTACATGCCGCCTTTTTCTTTGAGCATATCCTCCACCAGGAACGGCACGACCTTGGTCAGGCCGACCGCCTCCTCCTCGGTGTTGGTAAAGCCCGTCACCTTCTTGCTGTTGACCAGCGGCTTACCGTCCGGGCCGTTCACGTGGCGCAGCACGCCCGGCGCGTGGCAGACGGCGGCGACCGGCTTGCCGGCGGCGATCATCGCTTCGATCAGCGCGATCGAGGCGCGGTCCTCGGCCAGATCCCACAGCGGACCGTGCCCGCCCGGATAGAACACGGCGTCGAAATCCCCGGCCGACACATCGGCCAGCTTGCCGGTGTGGGCCAGCGCCGCTTGCGCCTGCGAATCGGCCTTGAAGCGCGCGGTGGCCGCCGTCTGCGCGTCCGGCTCGTCGCTCTTCGGATCGAGCGGCGGCTGGCCGCCCTTGGGCGACACCACGGTCAGCTTGGCGCCGGCGTCCTTCAGCGTGTAATACGGCGCGGCGAATTCCTCCAGCCAGAAACCGGTTTTTTTGCCGGTGTCGCCCAGTTGGTCGTGCGAGGTCAGTACCATCAGTATGTTCATGTGTTTCCTCGTGTGGTAAGTCCACCTAAAGGGTTAGCATACGCCACATGCAAGGAGCGCGTCACACGGTCGGACGGCGCCCGCCACCGCCATGACGGCGGGGTGGGCGCCTCACGGGTCAGCGGGCGACCAGCTGCCGCACTTCCTCCTTGACGAAGTGCGACTCCGCCGACCACACCACGCAGGCACGCGCCAGCAGCTTGGCCTCGGCGTCGGCCAGCACGCCGTCGGCGTCGGCGATATTCCACATGGCCCGCAGCAGCTGGCGGCGCAGCGCCGGGTCGCGGATCTCGCCGAGCAGCGCGTCGATCGTCGCCTCGTCCAGCACCACGTGCTCGTGCTTGACCGAGGTGCTCAGCATGTCCTGGCACAGCTCGTCGACCAGGTCGTGGAAGGTGTCGATATCGATGTCGATGTATTCCAGCAGCCGCGAACGTTGCAGCGCTTGCAGTTCGGACGGCGCCATATTGCCATCGACCACCATGCACAGGGCCACGAGACGGCCGGCGGCGCTGGCGCTATCGGGTTCATAATTTCGCATTGCGTTACTCCTTCAAAAATTTTGATTGACTTACTTTTTTCGCGTCACATACAAACTGGCGACGACACTACCCGCGATCAGCAACGCCACCACCGACAGCGAGATGTGGACCGGGATGTGCAACCACGGCAGCAACAGCATCTTCAGGCCGATGAAGCACAGCACCAAGGCGAGGCCATACTTGAGCAGGTGGAACCTGTCGGCGATGTCGGCCAGCAGGAAATACAGCGCGCGCAGGCCGAGGATCGCGAACATGTTCGACGTGAACACGATGAACGGGTCCGACGTGATGGCGAAGATGGCCGGGATCGAATCGACCGCGAACACCAGGTCGGTCGCCTCGATCAGGATCAGCACCAGCAGCAGCGGCGTCACATAGCGCTTGCCGTCTTTCCACACGACGAACTTCTCGCCGTGATCGCCCTCGGACACCGGCAGGTGGCGCCGTGCGAAGCGCAGCACCGGGTTGTTCTTGACGTCGGGCTCGTCGTCGACCGCCTTGAGCATCTTGACGCCGGTGTAGAGCAGGAACGCGCCGAACAGGTACAGCACCCAGCTGAATTCGCTCACCACCCAGGCGCCCGCCAGGATCATGATCGCCCGCATGACGATCGCGCCCAGCACGCCGTAGATCAGCACGCGGCGCTGGTACTCCGGCTTCACCTGGAACGCGGTGAAGATCAGCAGGAAGATGAAGATATTGTCGACCGACAGGGCTTTTTCGATCAGGTAGCCGGACAGGAACTCGAGCGATTTCTGCTCGGCGATCTCGGCGCCGACCGTGCCGTTCAAGTACCACCACAGGCCGCCGTTAAACGCCAGCGCCAGGCTGAACCAGCCCAGCGACCATGCGCCGGCCTCGCGCGCCGTCACCTTGTGTGCCTTGTTGCCGCCGAAGACCCACAAGTCGACCGCCAGCATCACCAGCACAAAGGCGACGAAGCCGGCCCACATGGGGGCGGTGGCGATGTTCTCGATTCCATTCATATGTTGCCCTCCCGCTTCAGGTTGTTAGCGCCTTTATCGCGCTCGTCGTGATAACGAAAGCCATGATAGGGGCGCTCAATCATTCGTACAATTCGAATATACTTGATTAAATCATCGGGAAAATCGACGTATTGAAGGATTGATAATGGCCACCCTGAACTACAAACACCTGCGTTACTTCTGGATGGTGGCGCGCAGCGGCAGCATCGCCAAGGCGGCCGAGCAGCTGCACCTGACGCCGCAGTCGATCTCCGGCCAGCTCACCGAATTCGCCGACACGCTGGGCGTCGAGCTGTTCCGGCGCGTGGGGCGGCGCCTGGAGCTGACCGAAACCGGCAACCGCGTGCTGCGCCACGCCGAGGATATCTTCAGCGCCGGCGACGCGTTGCTCGAGGTCGTCAGGGACCAGTCGGCGACACAAGCCACCACGTTCCGGCTCGGGGTCTCCGATTCGGTGTCGAAGGCGGTCGCCTGCCGTCTGGTGGCGCCGGCGTTGAAGCTGGCCGAGCCGACACGGCTGGTGTGCCGGGAGGGGCGCCTGGCCGCGTTGCTGGCCGACATGGCGGTGCACCGGCTCGACCTGATCATCACCGACCGCGCCATGCCCAGCCATCTGAGCGTGCGCGGCTACAACCACTTGCTGGGCGAAAGCGAACTGGGGGTATTCGCGGCGCCGGCCTTGGCCCAGACCCTGAGCGGTCCGTTTCCGGCATGTCTGAACCATGCGCCGCTGCTATTGCCGGGGGAGGATTTCGCCGTGCACGCCAGGCTGATGCAGTGGCTGCATACGCATGTGCCGCGCCTGCATGTGATCGGCGAGTTCGACGACAGCGCCATGATCAAGGCCTTCGGGCAGTCGGGCGCCGGGCTGTTCTTCGCGCCGGCGGCGATCGCCCCGACCATCTGCGAGCAGTACGGCGTGTTGATGGTGGGGACGATTCCCTCGCTGCGAGAACAGGTCTACGCGATCACGACCGAGCGCCGCATCAGCCACCCGGCCACGCAGGCGATCCGCCAGGCGGCGCGGGAGACGCTGTCGGCTTGACGCCGGGCGCAAAAAAGGCCGGATTCCGCATTGGCGGACCCGGCCTCCGGTTGGCGCAGCGGGAACTTATTTCGGCATCACGACGGTGTCGATGACGTGGATCACGCCGTTGTCGGCGGCGATGTCGGTCTTGGTGACGTGGGCTTTGTCGACCATCACCTTGCCGTCTTTGGCGGTGACGGTCAGCGACTCGCCTTCAACGGTCTTGACCTTGCCCGGCTTGACGTCGGCGGCCATCACCTTGCCCGGCACCACGTGGTAGGTCAGGATCTTGGCCAGCGCCGCCTTGTCCTTGAGCAGCGCGTCGAGTTTGGCCTTGGGAATTTTCGCGAACGCTTCGTCGGTCGGCGCGAACACGGTGAACGGGCCAGGCCCCTTGAGCGTGTCGACCAGGCCGGCTGCCTGGACCGCCGCCACCAGCGTGTTGAACGAACCGGCCGCCTTGGCGGTATCGACGATATCGGCCGCGCTTGCCGCGCCGAAGGCCATGCCGAAAGCTGCTGCGATCAAGATCTTTTTCATGTGAATCTCCTTTGGGTGAACCGTTTTATGAACCGGAATGTGTTCAATTTATAGGTCATTCCAAAGAAAGTCTATCGTGAAGTATGCGGTGTCTGGTAAATTGCGGTTCATTAGCGGTTCAATTGGGGTGTGTAGCTTAGTGCCCATAGCTCAGCACGCGCAGCAATTTCCATACGCCGGCTTCTTTTTGCCAGACCATCGAGAAGCGATAGGCGCCGCAGCCTTCCTGCGCGCCTGGCGCCTCCGCAGAACAGAAGCGGTGGCTGCCGATGTGCATCGCCAGGCCGGCGCCGGCCGGGAAGACCTCGGCCGTCTCGTTCATCGCCTCGCGGCGCAGCGTGCCGGCTTCCTTGAATTTGCTTTCGAAGATGCGGATGTTGTCGGCGTAGGTCGTCAGGCCGGTGCGGTCGTGATAGAACTCCAGCCGGGGGCTGAACCCCTGTTTCAGGGTGGCGATATCGCGCTGGTTGATGGCGCCGAACAGGCGCGCGTCGGCGGCCAGGATCTCGGCGCGCAGGTCCGGCTGCTCGGCGGCCAGAACGGGCGTGGCAAGGACGGTGGCGAGTGCGAAAGCGCTGGCGATAGGTGATGTCATCGGAGTCCCCCTGATGGAATGATGGGGGCAGCGTACGCCATTGCCGCGAGGCCGGCACCGCGCATCCGACGAATGGTCGATCGCGTGGTGCCGGCGGTCGCCAGACGGCATGACCGCGCGGCCGGCATCGGACGACGCCGGCCGCGGTGTGCCTTAGACCTTGGCGAAGTTGCTCATCGCCAGCGCGCCGAACGGCAACTGCATCAACGGGCCACCCACATCGAGCGTGCCCAGGTCGACCGCGAAGTAGCCGACGGTATCGAGCAGTTTGCGCACGTCCGCCTTGGCGGCGGCGTCATCGCCGGCGTAGAACATGGTGCGCTGGCCGCCGGCCACTTCCGGCTGCGGCAGGACGTTGGCGTCGACGTGATTGAACGCCTTGACCACGCGCGCGCCCGGCACCAGCTTGCTGAAGATCGCGCTGGCGTACTGGTCGCCCAGATCGATCGCCTTGATGCCGTAGGCGGCCAGGGGATTGCTCGGGTCGTTGCGGTCCGGCGAGTCGGGGGCGAGGAACAGCACCGGATTGGTGGCGTCGATCACGATGCGGTTGTTCCACGCCGGCAGGCCTTTGACCAGCGTCTCGAGCGCTTCCCAAGGCACGGCGACGACGACGAGATCGGCGCTGGCGGCCTGTTCTATCGTGCCGGCCGTGATGTTCGCTCCCAGTTCGGCCGTCAGCGCGGCCAGCGATGCCGGCCCCGATTTGTTGGCGATGGTTGCCGAGATGCCCTTGGCGGCGAAAGCGCGGGCGATGTTGGAGCCCAGGGCGCCAGAACCAATGATACCGATATTCATATTAACTCCTGAAAAGACGGGGCGGATGATTTAAGACTCTCGGCGCCCCTGGGGCCGAGGTCCTTGCCTTGCCGTTGGCGGCTTGGCGATTAAGGTTTATATGTAACCGACACAGTGACAATTTGGGTCAAAAAAAGCTACCAGACCAGCGGGATCGTAAATTTTCCCAATCGCGCGGTTTCCGCCGCGATATCGGCGATGGTCACTTTCGCCAATTCGTTCTCCAGGGCGGACCGCGCCTTGTCCAGGGTCGGGCGGATGGCCTCCTGGATATTGCTGCCCACGATGCAATCCTTGAAGGGCGACACCCGGTGCAGCGTGAAAATATCCGTATCCTCCACCGCCCGGTACACGTCCAGCAACCTGATCTGGTCGCAGGGCTTGGCCAGGATGGCGCCGCCGCCGGCGCCCAGTTGCGACGTCGTCAGGCCCGCCTCGCTCAGCAGCGACAGCAGCCGGCGGATCACCACCGCGCCGGTCGCCGCCGAGTGGGCGATATCCTCCGAACGCACCGGCTTGCCATCCATGACGACGATGGAGACGAGGGCGTGGACGGCGACGACGAAGCGTGAACTGGTTGGCATGGTTGGATGATTCGGCAAGAAACTGTGTTACAGCCACTATTACACACTGAGCCGGGCATGTCAACATGGTTAATGGCGAAACCAAGTTGGTGGTCATCGATGTGAAGAGCTATGAAGAACAGGACCGGAGATCTAAACAGGCCTATTCGCGGCTGCACTGAGCTATTCCGGTCTACTTCGGTCTAAAAAGCAGGGGACAACGAAAAAAGACAGCGAAATGTAGACCGTTCTAAACTTTTCCGGTCCCTGCTGGCCCCGATTTCAGATCGTTTTAGCCTTTGATAGACGTATCCAGCCGCGATTAGCCCTTTCTAGACCGCAGTGGAAAAAATGACCCATCATACGGAAACGCCGGGCGCCCAGCGATCCTCGGTGGGCTATCAATGGAAGCGGCTGTTTTCGGATACTGGATAGCTGTGCCGAGTGCGTTTTTTAACGCGGGTTCTTACCGGAGTCGCGGACCAGGTAGCACGACAATGCGTCGGGCGCATCGGCCGGATAGCCGGCACTTCTATCGGTCAGGTAACTTTGCTCGCTGCCATATCCGGTGACATTCCAACCGATGTCTCGATCGGGGCCGCCGTCATGCGTGAGCGAGATCAACTGGTAGCGACAAGCCGGGATGCTTCGTGTGAAGCGCCAGGTTATGCGCAAACGCCCGCCGCTGTCTGTTCGTTCGACCAGTTCATAAGGCAGCGCCCGGCACTGACTGAAAGAGGTCAGCCACGATATGGTCTCGGTGCGCACGGCGAGCATGCCATAACAAGCACGGCCGGTACCAAGGAAACGACCGGTGAATGGCGCTTCGCCGGCCTGTGCCGTCAGCCCGACGGCCAGGCACAGAGTCAGTATGTGGCGGATCATGGCGCCCCCTTGCCGCTCGCCGCACGCGTCCGGCACCGTCGCAATATCAACGCGTGCCATTCCCAAGGAAATAGCGAAGCCTGATGTCATTTATCCATAGCCGGGAATGCTGCACCTTGGCATTGTGGGCAGTACAGATATAAGGTTCGGCCATTGCTAAGCTTAAGCGATCCAGCGCGATATTGCTGAATCGACCAGATACCCGTGACGCCGTTCTTGAAGGTGACCTCCCCGCTCGTGTAGCAGGGCGACCAGTCGAGCATATGCAAGTAATCGTGTTCGGCGACTTCGGCAGCTTTGCCGATGTACTCACGGATTTCTTGATAGCTGAGCTTAAAATCTGCGCACTGCGCCGCCGGCTCGCCTGACGCTGGGGACGTCGCGCCGCTGCTCTGGATAGTGAGCGTGGTGATCGGTGGGAGATGCGTATCGCGCATTTTCGGTTCAATACCTGAACCATCGGCCATAGCTAAAGACGCGCTGGACATCGCAAGGATGAGTAGAGTGACTACCATGATGCGCTTTGGGCTTCAGACGGGGTCTTGCGAGATACGATCGGGTGCCTGAATATCTCAGTCATCGGTATTCCTAAAGTCGAAGTGATCTCAGCAATCAGCCATTGAAGCGACGCATTTTGTTGAGCATTCACCGCTTCATAGATTCCCTGACCGGTTATGGCCCCAACAATTTCAATCCCCACGCTATCCTCGTTCGAGGGATAACGCTGAGGCACTTGCTTCGCCATTTCCATGTTGTGTTCGGCCGTTGGATTGAAGTGGCTCAGCGCCGCGAGCTCGGTCGCGTTACAACGGTGTTCAGCAATACACCGCGCCCGAAGTTTACCCACATGCCAGGTTTGCCGGCGCAATGAGGCGACCTGGTAAATCGTTCCGTCCTTGTCGATCAAAAAATGAGCACCGTTTGCATTTTGCAACGTGTAACTACTCAAGCTTGAGGCACCAGACGTGCCGCCGGTCTGGTGAACGATAATTCCATTAATCCGGTCTAAAACTCCGTGCTCGATCAAAGGGCGTGGTGTCCGCTTTACACGTTCATTGAGAATGTAGCCTTGACTATCTACATGGAGCATCAGGTAACCTCTTCCTATCAAAGTTACTTTGAGGGGGGCTAGGCTAGGGTCTTATTTGCTGCCAAGTCCCATCCGCCAGACGTGTTCCCACCGGTGCCGCCGCCGATCTTCTGCTGTGTGTACTTCTCAATAATTTTGGCGTAGTTCAGCGTGAACTGGTCGACTACCAGGCCGCCGCCACCGTAGGATTTTCTATTACTGGACACCAGCACGTTTTCTAACGTGACCTCGTAATATTTAATCGGGTTAGAGCCGTCCGAGCGGAAGAATTCGAGCTTCGCTTTTGATATTGTCTTGCCCTGGGCCGCCAACTCCATCAGTTTTGGAGAGGCGAGGTCGACCATTTTGGTAACCCGGATAGCATCAAAGACAGCACGCCCAATTGTATGGCCGCCAGCGGTTGACGCCGTGCCAGAAGTTGGTTGGATGATACCCCAATCGACCGCATCGACCTCGATCCATCCTTTGTGTGCGGCGTCGTTCGATTCACCGGTGACGCCATCAATCTGCAAATAAACATCAGATGCCATGTACTTCTCCTCGTGATGATGGCCAAACCGATTCGGGTCTACTCGTTATCGTAGACTTATCAACGCATCATAAATTAGATATTTATCAACATTATTCATTAACTAGACTGAGTAGGTGCCGGATCATGTCGCGTCCCCGTCGCCCGCCGCGCGTTTGCGCATCAGATGACGATGGAGATCGACGCCAAGCGCTTCCCCGAAGGCGCCAAGATCGACCAGAACACGCTGGTGGAACTGATTGGCGAGTTCGACAAGGAAGCCTTCGGCGAGTCGACGCTCGACGTCAAACAAATCAAGGTGGTGACCACCTAAACACCGTCGGCGCGGGCGCGCACGGTTGCGGGAATACTCTTGCCGGTACGTAACAACATCCTGTATCTTGTGGAGTTCACCATCCATCACTTTTTCCACTGGAGCGCGCAATGTCACGTCAAGAGGTCACGTCCGATCAGGTCGCTGCGGCGGCCGATAGTTTGCACAACGACGGTAAACGGGTGACCATCGAAGCGGTCTGCGAGGTCCTTGACGGCGCCTCCGTCAACGCCGTGCACAAACATCTGACTGCCTGGCGCCTCGAGCATGTCAAGCCGGCCCCGGCACCCAAGCTGGACATCCCGGAGCCGATCGCCACCGCGCTCGGCAAATGGGCCCAGCAATTGGCCGAGGAGGCCGGCGCCGGCGTGCGCGACGCGCTGGCGCAGTCGCAGGAGGATCTGGAGGTCCTGCACAAATCGGGCGAGCAGTTCGAGGCCGAGCGCGAGGAATTGCTGGCGCAGGTGGCCAGCCTGGAGGCCACGGTGGCCGAGCGCGGCGAGGAGATCGACCAGCTGTCGGCCGAGCTGCGCGACGCGCGCCGCATCGCCACCGACGCCCTGGTCGGCAAGGCCAAGGACCAGCTGGCCATCGAGGGCAAGGACAGCCAGCTGGCCGACCTGCGCCAGCAGATCGAGCGCAACGTGGCGGCGGCGGCCGCCTTGTCCGACGCCCGCCTCAACGCCGAGATGGAATTGGTCGGCGCCGTCACCGCGCGCGACAATTTCGCCGCCGAGATCAAGGAACTGCGCGCCCGGCTCGCCTCCCGGCAGGC
>DATMSN010000994.1:0-2820 GCA_035565375.1 Duganella sp.
AACGGCGCTGCGGGCGCCCCGGCCAAGCCGGCCGTCTTCGAGGAGCCGGTCCAGAACCTGCGCGATCTGCCCGAACCCATCCAACGGTCGATACCGCAGGTCGCCGTCGGCGGTTATATCTACTCCAAGAATCCAGCCGACCGGCTGCTGCTGATCGACAAGGTCCTGCGCCGCGAAGGCGAGGAGGTCGCTCCCGGCCTGAAGCTGGAAAAACTTTTGCCGAAAGAGGCCGTGTTCAATTTCAAAGGCTACCGCTACCGCGTTCCGTATTGAGCTGTCATCAACTTGTCACCCGGTAGTGATATTTTCTTAGCATTGAAAACAATGCATGAGGAAATATCATGAAACATCTGAGAATATTGCCTTTCCTGATAGCCGCCGCTTTCGCCATGCCCCGCGCCCAGGCCGCCGACACCGCCGCTCAGCAAGAATCGATCGGCTACGGCGCCGGATTGCTGTGCCTGGGCCTTGCCTTGCTCGCCAACGGTCGTTCGCGCAACGACGCGTTCAACCAGAAGAACGACAAATAAACAACCGGCCATCGGCCTCGCTGCGCCACTAAATGTTGCTGCGTATAATGGCGGTAACAGTTTGGGGTAGAGAGGTTGATCAATGCAGCAAGAGAGTTCCGCGCACATGCGCAAGGTCCTGGGCGTCATCGGGACGTCCGGCAGCGGCAAGACCACGTTGCTGGAATTTCTGATCGCCCGGCTGGCGGAGCGGGGGCTGAAGGTCAACGTCGTCAAGCACAGCCATCACGACCTGGAACTGGAACCGCCACAGAAGGACAGCGCCCGCCTGCGGATGGCCGGCGCCGCCGAAGTCATGGTGGCGTCGCCGTTCCGCGTGGCCATCATCCGCGAGCTGCGCGGCGCGCCCGAACCCTCGTTGGACGAGCAACTGGCGCGCCTGTCGCCAGCCGACCTGACCCTGCTCGAGGGTTTCAAGTCCTACCCCATCGACAAGCTGGAAGTCTACCGCGCCGAGCAGGGCCGCCCGCCGCTGTATCCGCTCGACCCGCACGTGGTCGCCGTCGCCTCCGACCAGCCCAGGCCCGCCGATTTGTTGCCCGGCACCGTATGGCTGGATCTGAACGCGCCCACCGATGTGCTGGCCTGGCTGCTGGGCCACGTCGAGGAAAAAAGTCGAAATATTCCGCGGCAGGCCTAAAGTTATTGCCGTATCGTCCGTAAAAGAAGGGATACCCCTTAAAGGAGGATGATATGGACGTCACCGGCATTGCTCAAGTTGCTACCTCGATCGCGGACACCGGCACCAAGCAGGCGGTTGGCATCGCTGTGTTGAAAAAAGCCCAGGACATCCAGGCCTCCAGCGCCCAGGCGTTGATCGAAGCCATTCCTCCGGTTCCATCGGCACCGAATTTGCCCGCGCACCTCGGCAACACCATCAATACCACCGCCTGAACGGCGGTTCGCGGCCCGTCATGGCGCCGCGACCGGCACCGTGCGCCATCGGGTGCGCGGCGCCTGTGCGCGATCGTCCGATCCGCGCGTCTTCTCGATTTGAATCCAGTCAACACATTCAAGCGTATCAACGTTAATGCTGGTACGCTGCGACTGTTAAAAAGCGCTTGCCCGCTAGATTGTATTGAATTCAACTATCCATTCGAGGAAACTTACTATGAATAAACGTCAAGCCATGATCGCCGCCGCCCTGGCCACCGTCTGCGCCGCCGGTGCCGGCAGCGCCTTCGCCGTCGATCAGGACACGCCGAAGGACAAGTGTTACGGTATCGCCAAGGCCGGCCAGAACGATTGCGCCGCCCCCAACGGTTCGCACTCCTGCGCCGGCCAGTCCAAGGTCGATAATTCGCCGACCGAGTGGAAATACGTGGCAAAAGGCACGTGCGAAAAGGCCGGCGGCAAGACCACGCCGCCAGCCAAGTAATTCGCGATCGTTTCAGCGGAGCCCATGTCCTTGCCACGCCTGTCGGAGCACTTGCCGGGTGTCGGCGTGGGATTGCGGGCGCCGCATTACCGCCAGTTTCTCGAGCAGCGGCCGGGCGCCGCCTGGCTCGAGGTCCACACCGAAAATTATCTCGATCAAGCCGGCTGGGATAGCCACGTGCTGCTGCAGCTGCGGCGCGACTATCCGATCAGCCTGCATGGCGTCGGACTGGGATTGGGGTCGGCGCGCGGATTTTCGGAGCGGCATCTGGACAGCGTGCGCAGCCTGGTGGCGCGCGTCGAACCGGCGCTGGTCTCCGAACACCTGTGCTGGGGCGCCGTCGGCGACCGCCATCTCAACGATTTGCTGCCGATGATGCTGGATCATGCCGCGCTCGACCTGCTGAGCGCGCGCATCGGCCGCGTGCAGGACACCCTCAAGCGCCAGCTGCTGCTGGAAAACGTCTCGACCTATGTGCGCTTTCATCAGGACGCGATGAGCGAGGCGGAGTTTCTGGCGGCGTTGGCCGCGCGCACCGGTTGCGGCCTGCTGCTCGATATCAATAATCTCTACGTCAACCAGTGCAACCACGGCGAGGACGCGCTGGCCGCGATCGCCGCGATCGCCCCCGGCATGGTCGGCGAGATGCATCTGGCCGGCCATCTGGTGACGCCGCAGGCGGTCATCGACCACCACGGCGCCACGGTGGCGGAGCCGGTCTGGCGCTTGTACGAGGCGGCGCTGGAACGCTTTGGGGCCGTGCCGACGTTGATCGAGTGGGATACCGACATCCCGGAACTCGGCGTGCTGCTCGACGAGGCCGCCAAGGCCGACGCGCTGCTTCGCCAATACGCGTCGCCACCGCCGGCGCGGACGTGGCGCGTGGAGACGCCGCTCGTGGTCGCCGAGGAC
>DATMSN010000995.1:0-3387 GCA_035565375.1 Duganella sp.
TCACCACCGCCAGGCCGATGCCGCGGCAATCGGTGGTCGACGCGTAGCCGGACTTCAGCGACGGCACCGGCACCACGATCGGCGCCTTTTCCAGATGCTTGTCCGGATTTTCCATCAGGTCGGCCGGGCCGCCCAGCGCCACCACCATGCGCGCGAAGCGCTCGGCGGCGGAGCCGTTGTCCAGGCACGCCTGTAGTTTGGCGCGCGCTTCGGTTTCGTTCGCGGCCAGCTTGCCCAGCACCAGCATCTCGGCGCACAGCGCCATCGTCACCTCGTGCAGGCGCGCCGGACGCGACACGCCGGTCAGGTAATCCATCGCGCCGCGCACTTCCAGCGCGTTGCCGGCGTACGGCGCCAGCGATTCGTTCATGTCGGTCAGGATGGCCGAGGTCATCATGCCGGCGCCGTTGCCGACCTTGACGATGCTGTCCGCCAGTTCGACCGACTTGTCGTAGGTCGGCATGAAGGCGCCGCTGCCGGCCTTCACGTCCATGACCAGCGCGTCCAGGCCGGCCGACAGCTTCTTCGACAGGATGGAGCCGGTGATCATCGCCACCGATTCCACGGTGGCGGTGACGTCGCGCACGCCGTAGAAGATCTTGTCCGACGGCGCCAGCGACGAGGTCTGGCCGATGATGGCGACGCCGACTTCCTTGACGACCTTGCGGAACAGGGTGTTGTCCGGCACGGTGGTGTAGCCGGGGATGGAATCGAACTTGTCGAGCGTGCCGCCGGTGTGGCCCAGGCCACGGCCGGAGATCATCGGCACGAAGCCGCCGCAGGCCGCGATCATGGGGCCGAGCAGCAGCGAGACGACGTCGCCGACGCCGCCGGTGGAATGTTTGTCGACCACGGGGCCGGGCAGGTCCAGCGAGCGCCAGTCCAGCACTTCGCCGGAATCGCGCATGGCCAGCGTGAAGGCCACGCGCTCGTCCATGGTCATATCGTTGAAGAACACGGCCATGGCCAGCGCCGCGATCTGGCCTTCGGTCACGCGATTGCTGGTGATGCCGCCGACGAAGAACTGGATCTCTTCGGCGCTCAGGACGCCGCCGTCACGCTTTTTGCGTATGATCTCTTGAGGTAAAAACATGCGATTCTCCGCGTTGATTATTTGAGGTTGGAAGCTCGCGGCACCGTTCAACCCGCACTGCGGCGACCAGGGGTCGGACCCCAAGGGGTCCGCCCCCGATTTGGCTAAGGGTTGGATCTCCGCTCAATCGAGCCATGTCAGACGCCGTAAGGTATCCAGACATTCTTGACCTGCGAGGCGTGCGCCAGCACCGCGCGGCCGCCGCTTTGGGCGGTACTATACCAGTCGCGCCCCTTGCCGCCGCCGACCCAGGTGCGCTTGAGCGAACCGGCCGACAGCCGCTCCACCTCGGCGCAACCCTCGGCCGAACCGTCATGGCGCCACACCGCGTCGATATCCGAATGCGTCGCCAGCGTGCGCGCCAGTTCATCGGCCGAACCGGTGACGATATTGACCACCCCACCCGGCAGATCCGACGTATCGAACACCTGATACAAATCGGTGGCCGACAGCGGATGCGCCTCCGACGGCACCACCACCACGCGGTTGCCCAGCGCGATCGCCGGCGCCACCAGCGAGATAAAGCCCAACAGCGGCGCCTCGTTCGGGCACACGATGCCGATCACGCCGACCGGCTCGTTCAACGCCACGGTCACGCCGTGCATCGGCGGCTGATGCGCCAGGCCGTCGTACTTGTCGGCCCACGCCGCGTAATAGAACAGACGCTCGATCGACGCCTGCACTTCCTTCCCGGCGTTTTTGGTACCGGTCATCGCGGCGATGCGGGCGGCGAATTCCTCGCCGCGCGCGGCCAGGTTCTCGGCGATGTAGTACAGCACCTGCGCGCGGTTGTGCGACGTCGCTTTCGCCCAGGCGCCGGCCTTGTGCGCCGCTTCCACCGCGTTGCGGATGTCCTTGCGGCCGCCCTCGCCCACCTCGGCGATGAAGGCGCCATCGGCGCCGTGCACCGGACGGCTGTAGGCGCCGTCGGGGCGCGCCTGTTTGCCGCCGATGTACATCTTGGCGGTACGGTCGATGGCGAACGCGCCGGCGGCCGGCGCGGCCGCCTTGGTCTTCGGTTTAGCTTCGACCGGCGGCGCGGCCGGACGCGCATCCTCCGACAACGCGGTCATGTACTCGTACATGCCTTCGCGTCCGCCTTCACGGCCGAAGCCCGATTCACGGTAGCCGCCGAAGCCGCAGGCGGCGTCGAACTGGTTGGCGGTGTTAATCCACACCACGCCGGCCTTGATCTGCGGCGCGACGTCCAGCGCCAGCGAGATGTTCTCGGTCCACACGCATGCGGCCAGGCCGTAGACGGTGTTGTTCGCCAGTTGCACGGCTTCGGGCGGAGTGCGGAAGCTCATCGCCACCAGCACGGGGCCGAAGATTTCGGCCTGCGCCACGGCGGCGGAAGTCGAGGCGCCGGTGATCAGCGTCGGCGGATACCACGAGCCGTTGGGCGGAATCTCGCATGCAGGCTGATACACGTCGCAGCCTTCGGCGCGCGCCGATTCCACCAGGCCGGCGATACGTTGCCGCTGCACCGGATCGACCAGCGCGCCGATGTCGATCGACTTGTCCAGCGGCGAACCGAGGGTCAGCTTGTCCATGCGGGCGCGCAGCTTGGCGAGGAATTTATCCTGCACCGATTCCTGCACCAGCAGACGCGAACCGGCGCAGCAAACCTGGCCCTGGTTGAACCAGATCGAATCGACCAGGCCTTCGACCGCGCCATCCAGATCGGCGTCGTCGAAGACGATGAACGGCGACTTGCCGCCCAACTCCAGCGACAGCTTCTTGCCGCTGCCGGCGGTGGCCACGCGGATCAGGCGGCCGACTTCGGTCGAACCGGTGAAGGCGATCTTGTCGATGCCCGCATGGTTGACGATCGCCTCGCCGACACGGCCGTCGCCGGTGACGATGTTGACCACGCCGGCCGGCACGCCGGCCTGCACGCAGATCTCGGCGAACAGCATCGCCGTCAGCGACGTGAACTCGGCCGGCTTGAAGACGATGGTGTTACCGGCGGCCATGGCCGGCGCGATTTTCCACGACAGCATCAGCAACGGGAAATTCCACGGCACGATCTGGCCGACCACGCCCACCGCGCGGTAATCGGCGAATTCCTCGGCCTGCAGCTGGGCCCAGCCGGCGTGATAGTAGAAGTGGCGCGCGGCCAGCGGCAGATCGACGTCGCGCGTTTCGCGGATGGTCTTGCCGTTGTCCAGCGTCTCGAGCACCGCGAACAGGCGCGCATGCTTTTGCAGCAGACGGGCCAGCGAGTACATGACCTTGGCGCGGCCGTGGCCACCCAAGGCCTGCCAGCCCGGCTGCGCGCGGCGCGCCGCTTC
>DATMSN010000996.1:0-6466 GCA_035565375.1 Duganella sp.
CGCGCAGGCCTTCACCAGCGCCGCGACCTGTTCCACCGAGCCGGGACGCAGCACGGCGGCGGCCTTGCCGGTGAACCGGCCGCGCCAATCGGTGAGGAAGGGCGCCATGTCGGCGTCGGTGTCGAGCACATGGGAGTCGCCCACTACCGAACGGCACTGCGTCAAGAATTCCGGCATGAAGTCCATCATTTGACCGTGGTGCCCTTTATCTTGTCGAGCAATTCCTTGGACAGCTTTTTGGCCGCCTTTTTATACGGCCGCAAATACATCACGGCGCAGACGAAGTACACGCAGACGATGACCGCCTCGCCCCAGGCCAGCCGGGCGGACAGCTCGTCCTTGTCGCTCCAGCCGCGCACCACGCCCTCGGTGAAGTACAGCAGTATCATCATCGAGGTCCACTGCAAGGTGTAGATGTCGCGCTTCCACACGCCGTACAGCGGCAGCAGCAGCGGCGCGGCCTTGAGCACCAGCCAGGAGCCGCCCGGTTTCAGCGGCGCCAGCACCGTTTCCCACAACACGCACCAGATGATCAGCAAACCCAGGCTGCCGATGGCGCCCCAGTGAAAGTACTTATGCATCGCGTTTTGCATTTTGCATCCCCGTTTGCGGCTTGGTTTGCGGCTCGACTACGCGGTGGCGCGCAGTTTGACGGCCGTTTCGGCCAGGCGCCGGCCCAGCGCGAGCGCCAGGCGTTTCTCGTCTTCCGTGATGGCCTTCTTGCCATCGAGGCCGGACCAGTGGCTGGCGCCGTAGGGCGTGCCGCCGCTGGCGGTGGTCATCAGTTCCGGATTGGTGTACGGCAGGCCGAGCACCATCAGGCCGTGGTGGAACAACGGTATCATCATCGACAGCAAGGTCGACTCCTGGCCGCCGTGCAGGCTGCCGGTGGAGGTGAACACGCACGCCGGCTTGCCCGCCAACGTCCCGGCCAGCCACTCGGTGGCGGTGCCGTCCCAAAAATACTTCATGGCCGCGGCCATGTTGCCGAAGCGCGTGGGCGAGCCCACCGCCAAGCCGGCGCAGTCGCGCAGATCGTCCAATTCGACGTAGGGCGCGCCCTCGGCCGGCACGTCGGCCTCGGTCGCCTCGGTCACCGTCGAGACCGCCGGAACCGTGCGCAGGCGGGCGTCGCAGCCGGGCACGCCCTCGACGCCCTGCGCGATCAACTCCGCCAATTTGCGCGTGGCGCCATGACGGGAGTAAAACAATACAAGAATAATCAGATTAGGTTGGTTCATCGGCGGTATTATAGGGCGCTTTCGCTGGGGCTAACACTGGCATCCGATTATCGCTCATGTACGCAAAATATATTCATCCGATTCTTCTCTATATATTCCGCAGCTGCCGCGGTGGCATCGAGACCATGCGCTCCTTGTCCTGGCCCGAGGTGCGCGACCTGGTGCTGTTCGCCCACCGCCGCCTGCGCGAGGAAAGCCTGCCGCAGGTGGCCGGCAGCCTCACTTTCACCACCGTGTTCGCGCTGGTGCCGCTGCTGACCATCGCGCTGGCGATCTTCACCACCTTCCCGCTGTTTAACACCTTCCGCACCTCGCTGGAGGCGTATTTCGTCCAGAGCGTGATGCCGAAGTCGATATCGAGCACCATCCTCAATTACCTGACGATGTTCGCCTCCAAGGCCACGCGGCTGTCGGCGGTGGGCGCGGTGGCGCTGATTTTCACGTCGATCGCGATGATGAACCTGATCGAGCGCGTGTTCAACCGCATCTGGCGCGTGCGCGGGGAGCGCAGCTGGACGCGCCGCATCCTGGTCTACTGGGCCATCATCACGCTGGGGCCATTGCTGATCGGCGTGTCGCTGACGCTGTCGTCGCAGGTGTTCATGGCCACGGTCGACCTGTTCGGCCGGGTGCCGGTGGTGGGCGCCATCATCTACACGGCCGCCTCGCTGGCGCTGACCACGGCCGGCTTCACGTTGTTGTACCTGGCGGTGCCCAACCGCGACGTCGACTGGCAGGACGCGGCCTGGGGTGGCCTGGTAGCCGGCCTGGCGTTCGAACTGGCCAAGCGCGGCTTCGCCATCTTCATCACGCAGTTCCCGACGTATTCGAAGATCTACGGCGCGCTGGCGGCGCTGCCGCTGTTCCTGCTGTGGGTCTACGTGTCGTGGGTGATCACGCTGATCGGGGCGCTGCTGGTGGCCGCGCTGCCGGTGGTGAAGTACGAGCGCTGGTGGCACGAGGCGCAGCCGGGCGGCGAGTTTGTCGACGCGATGGCGATCATCAAGGTGCTGTATGTCGCCTGCAAATGCGGCGACACGGCGCTGGTGGGCGCCGGCGCGATCCGCCTGCGCACCCGCCTGGGCTTCGACGAGATGGACAATCTGCTGGAAAAAATGATGGCCGAGGGCTGGGTGGGGCGGGTCAAGGTGGAGGCGCCGCCACGGGTCCAATGGGGTAAGCGCGTCAGCGACGGTTCCGATCATTGGGTGTTGCTGGCCAACGTGGAGAAACTGACCTTGGCCGAAGTCTACCGCCTGTTCGTCTTCGGCGGCATGGCGGTCAACGCCGGCGTGGTGGCCGACGGCGACGACGAGCGTGACCTGCAGGCGGCGCGCGAGGCGGCGGCGTTGGCGCGCCAGGTGGAGAACGCCGTCGAGGCGGGGCTGGGCAAAACGCTGGCCGAGCATTTCGGCCCGCTCGACTGCCGATAGTGCCTGAGCATTCATTTTGGAATGCTTAAACTGATCAGAATGGACAAGAATGTTGTGATTTGCTTATCCGGAGCGCTGGATTTTTTGCCGGGCATAGGCTACATTCGCTATAAGGCTAGAACAACTACAACCTCCATTCACACAGCCTATATCTCAGCGACAGGACGGCCAAAATGAAAGTCTCCGAAATTCTTCAGGTAAAAGGTAGCATTCTTTATACCATCTCTCCTGATCAGCCTTTGGCGGACGCCGCCAATACGATGGCTGAGAAGGACATCGGCTCGCTGGTCGTCATGGAGTTCGGCGATCTGGTGGGCATGCTGACGTTCCGCGAAGTGCTGCGGGCGCTGCACGACAATGCCGGCACCGTCGGCGCCGGCACGGTGCGCAAGCACATGGACGACCACCCGATCACGGTCACGCCGGACACCGAGGTCAACGAGGTGCGCCGCATCATGCTGGAAAAGCACGCGCGCTATCTGCCGGTGATGAACGCCAAGACCATTCTCGGCGTGATCTCGTTCTACGACGTCGCGCGCGCGGTGCTGGAGGCGCAAAGCTTCGAGAACCGCATGCTCAAGGCGTATATCCGCGATTGGCCGGCGGAGACGGCGGATCATCCGGACTGAGCGCCGCGGAAGCGCCAACAAAAAAACGCCATGGGCCTGCGTCCATGGCGTTTTTTTTTATCCGTCAATCCGGGGTCAGGTCCACCATTGCTACACGACCTGATCCGTTGAGTGGCTAATTGGCGATTTTCCGCAACACCGCCGCCCGCTAGTGTCGGGGCCGTGTAGCAATGGTGGACCTGACCCCGGAGTTTAGGCGGCGCCTTCGAGGGCGTCGTTGCTGAGCCAGTCGTCGAGGGCGGCGGCCGTCATCGGCCGCGCGAACAGGAAGCCTTGCGCCAGCGGGCAGCCCAGCGCCTGCAGGATCTGCGCCTGGCGCTCGTCCTCGACGCCTTCGGCGATCACCGCCAGCCCCAGGTTGCGCCCCAGCTGGATCACCATCTCGGCGATGCTGCTGCCGCGCGCCGATCCGGTGATCTCGGTGACGAAGGCGCGGTCGATCTTCAAGCGGTCGATCTGCAGCCGCTGCAGATACGACAGCGACGAGAAACCGGTGCCGAAATCGTCGATGGCGATGCTGACCCCCGTTTGCTTGATCTGCCCCAGCATCTTGATCAGCATGTCCGGCTCCTCCATCGCCATCGACTCGGTGATCTCGAGCTCGACGTATTGCGGCGGCGCCTGCGTGTCCTCCAGCGCCTTGCGCAGCATGTCGAGGAAGTGCGGGTGGCGGAACTGCACCTGCGAGACGTTGATCGACATCATGAAGTCGTCGTGCCCGGCCTTGCGCAGGTCGACCAGCTCGCGGCAGGCGGTGCGCATGACCCATTCGCCCAGGTCGATGATCAGGCCCGAATACTCGGCGATCGGGATGAAGCGGTCCGGCGAGATGAACTTGCCGTCCGGCGTTTGCCAGCGCAGCAGCGCCTCGGCGCCCACCGGCCGGCGCGTCGCCAGGTCGATCTGCGGCTGGTAGACGACGAACAGCTGGTTCTGGCCGAAGGCGGTGCGCAGCGCGTGCATCATGCGCACCCGCTCGCGGATCTCGACCCCCATGCTGCGCGAGAAGTAGAAGTGGCCGGCGCGCTGCTGCGATTTGGCGCGCTTGAGGGCGATGTCGGCGTCCTTCAGCGCGTCGGCGCCGCTGCCTTCGTGCTCGGCCAGGCGCACCAGCCCCAGCGTCGCCGACAGTTGCACGTCCTGGCCGTCGATGCTGAAGGCGCGCTGGAACAGCGCCAGGATCTTGCCCGGGTTCACTTGCGACGAGTCGCCCACCAGGCAGAAGATGTCGCCGCCGATGCGCGCCACCGTCAACTGGCCGCCCAGCTCCGATTGCAGCCGGCCGGCGACGGCGATCAGCAGCATGTCGCCGAACTGGTGGCCGAGCGCGTCGTTGGTCTCGGCGAAGTGGTCCAGGTCGACCAGCGACAGCGTCGACTGCTCGCGCGCCGGCCCGGCGATGGTGGCGTCGAGGATCTCGACCAGCCGGGTGCGGTTGGGCAGCTTGGACAGCTGGTCGTAGAAGGCGGCGTTGTGCAGGTGCGAGACCAGCTCGACATTGTCGAGGCCGACCGCGACGTTGCCGCAGAAGACGTCCAGCAGCCGCTCGTTGATCTCGGTCGGCTCGCGGCAGACGTCGATGAACGCGACCGAGTCGCGGCTGGCCTTGCCGGCGAAATACAGGATCAGCGAATCGGGACGGTAGATGTTGCGGCGCTCGCGCAGCGCCAGCTCGATGGCCTCGTGCACGCGCGGATCGCGCTCGGCGCTCAGCACGGTGTTGTCGAGATGGACGTAGTTGCCCGACGTCGCCACGACCACCAGCTCGTGGACGCTTTCGTCGCGGCATTCCTGCACGCACAGCACGCCGCTGGTTTCCTGGCACAGCAGCGCGCCGATCTGCGACAGCACGCCGTCGGCGAAGTTCTTCACGCCGTGCAAGCCCATCAGCTCGGTGCTGGCCTGGACGATCTGGTTGAGGCCGCGCCGGCTGTCGTTGATCTTGCGGATCTGGTCGTACGAGCGCACCGCCGAGGTCACCGTGGTGAACAGCTTGATGCGGGTGAGCTCGGATTTGGTCTTGTAGTCGTTGATGTCGAAATCGCGGATGGCGTCGATCTCGGGCGCGTAGCCGGGCTGCCCGGTGCGCAGGATGATGCGCACGTCGGCCAGTTTGAGCGTTTCGCGGATGTAGCGCACCAGGTGCAGGCCGGCGTCGTCCTGTTCCATGACCACGTCGAGCAGGATGACGGCGATCTCCGGCTCGCGGGCGAGCATCTCGCGCGCCTGGCTGGCCGAATACGCGTGCACGAATTCCAGCGGCCGCTGCTGCATGTCGAGGTTGCCGAGCGCGAAGGTGGTGGTCGAATGGACGTCCTCGTCGTCGTCGATGATCATGACGCGCCATACATTGCGCCCGCCGGAGGTCTCGGGCGCGGCCGGATGCTCTTCTAAGAATACCAGATCGTCTTGATCATCCTTGGCCGCTGAGGGCTCAAGTGGCGTGATCGGTGGGGGCATGTGTAGCTTCTCCAGGATTGCTCGGTGTTCTTGTAATCAAGTATATAGCGGATTGTCAAAAAGAACGCAGATTTCCCCGCGCTTTGAACGTAACGTTGCGTACCTGTGTGCAACTTGCGGCATGCTTGTCACTCACCTGCAACGCATTTGCCACTTACCCCACGGATACTTGTCATGACTGGATGTCATTTTACCCAGCAATACTTGCGTCGTGGAAATTATTATCGCTGGCGGCCGCGCGCGGCGGCTGGCTGGTAGAATGAGGAACTTTCCACCTTTTTCCGTAGATTCTCTTCCTATGTCCGGCAATACATTTGGCAAATTGTTTTCTGTAACTACTTTTGGTGAGTCGCACGGTCCGGCGATTGGCTGCGTGATCGATGGTTGCCCACCGGGTTTGCCCCTGTCGGAAGCGGATATCCAGCCGGAACTGGACCGTCGCAAGCCGGGCACGTCGCGCCACGTCACCCAGCGCAAGGAGCCCGACACGGTCGAGATCCTGTCCGGCGTCTACCAGGGCGTGACGACCGGCACCCCGATCGCGCTGCTGATCCGCAACGAGGACCAGCGCAGCAAGGATTACGGCAACATCGTCGATACCTTCCGTCCCGGCCACGCCGATTACACCTATTGGCACAACTACGGCATCCGTGATCCGCGCGGTGGCGGCCGTTCGTCGGCGCGTTTGACTGCGCCTGTCGTC
>DATMSN010000997.1:0-10295 GCA_035565375.1 Duganella sp.
TGCTTGGCGCACGGTTCACCGCCCTCGACGTGCTGTGGGGCGGGGCGCTGGGATGGATGGATGCCTTCGATCTGCTGCCCAAGCGCCGGGAAATCGCCGATTACGTCGCCCTGGTGCAGAGCCGCCCGGCGGCGGTGTTCGCCAAGCAAAAGGACAAGGCGCTGGCCGCCGCACAAGCCGACTGAGCGACATGGCGGCCGGTGTTGCGCGCCTGCCGCATCGTCGTTATTTGTGGAAAATATTTGTAATGTTTTGCAAGCTCGTCCAGGAGGGCAGCCCAATACTGGCGGGCGCTCTCCGCCGCTACGTAAAGAAGTGTAAGCCCGTGTGTGCGCGGGTTTAATCATTCATCATCCAAATCAAGCACTTGGAAGTTTCTCCATGCCAGCGGCGGCACGCTGGCGTCGGACTCATGCGGCTGTTAGCATGAAATATCGACAATTGGAGAAAACTATGCAGCTGAACCGCCAGAGCAGTGACAACCACCCCGGCGGCGCGACACGCGACGTGGTGACCGCGATGCTGTTCGTCGGCCTGATGTTCTTCATCCTCGGCTTCGTCACCTGGCTGAACGGCTCGCTGGTTCCCTTCCTCAAAATCGTCTGCGGCCTCAACAGCTTTCAGGCGCTGTGGGTGACCTTCGCCTTCTACATCGCCTACACCGTCATGGCGCTGCCGTCGGCCGCCATCCTCAAGAAGATGGCCTACAAAAAAGGCATGACGATCGGCCTGGGCGTGATGGGCGTCGGCGCGCTGCTGTTCATCCCGGCCGCGCAAAGCACGCACTACGCGCTGTTCCTGGCGGCGCTGTTCACCTTGGCCAGCGGCATGACGCTGATGCAGACCGCCATCAACCCCTACATTGTCTGCATCGGCGCGCGCGAGAGCGCGGCGATGCGCATCAGCATCATGGGCCTGTTCAACAAGGGTGCCGGCGTGGTGGTGCCGCTGGTGTTTTCCCATCTGATGCTGGACGGCATAGGCGGCTTTTCCGATGCCGCCATGGCGGCCATGGACGCGGCCGGCCGGGACGCGGCGCGCGCGACGCTGTCGCAGCGGCTGGTGTTCCCGTATGCCTGCATGGCCGTGGCGCTGTTCGCCATCATGGTGCTGGTGCACTTTTCGCGGCTGCCCGATATTCCGGCCGAGCCGGAAACCGCCGACCTGCCCGTCAACCGCGCCGGCGTGCTGCAGTTCCCGCAACTGGTGCTGGGCGCCATCGCGCTGTTTTGTTACGTGGGCGTGGAGGTGATCGCCGGCGACACCATCGGCCTGTACGGCCGCGACCTGAAGGTGGCCAACTTCGGCATCCTGACCTCGTACACCATGGGTTGCATGGTGCTCGGCTACCTGATCGGCGTGGTCGCCATTCCGCGCTATCTGTCGCAGCAAAAGGCGCTGGTGTGCTCGGCGGTTGCCGGCCTCGTCTTCACCGCCGGCGTGGTGACCAGCTCGCATAGCGCGAGCGGCCTGTCGCACGTGCTGCTCGGCTGGGCCGGTGTGCCGGTGGTGCCCGACACCGTCATGTGGCTGGCGCTGCTCGGCCTGGCCAACGCGATGGTGTGGCCGGCGATCTGGCCGCTGGCCTTGCAGGGATTGGGCAAGTACACCGCCAGCGGCTCGGCCTTGCTGGTGATGGCGATCTCCGGCGGCGCGGTGCTGCCGATGCTGTACGGTCGCCTGGCGGACGCCGGCAATTCGCAGACCGCCTACTGGCTGATGTTGCCCTGCTACGCTTTGATTCTTTTCTACGCCCTCAAGGGCCACAAGATACGCGGCTGGCGCTAGTGCCGTTGTCGCCCAGGCCACGTTGTTGCTAATTTCCAATTTATTTTTCATTACCAGCGTGCGGTGCGACCTATCCTGCTTGTAATCGGTTATTGTTACTTTTGCCTTGCAATGGGTAGAAGTGCAAAACTAATTCCAAATGGGAAATGATATGAAAACAGCATTGGGTTTGCTGGCGCTGCTGGGATTGGCCGGCTGCGCGTCCGGAATGGGGGAGGGCAGGCTGGCATTGCAGAGTCCGGCGGCTGTTCCTCAGCGCTCGATCGCCGACGCGCCCGGCATGTTGAAAGTCGCCGATGTGCCGCTAAAACCGATGACCGCCAGCCAGAGCGCGGCCCGGATGAACTGATCTGTCAGTACCCGGGCGGCGCACGACGGATCGTCTTGATCTCGCTGGACGCAGGTTTCAAGGCGTTTTCGATGATGGTGAGCGCTAACTCAGGCTGCGCGCTGCCGCACATGAAGATGTCGGCCGCGGCAAAGCCGCACTCCGGCCAGGTGTGGATCGAGATATGCGATTCCGCCAGCAACACCACCCCGGTCACACCCTGGCCCTCGCCGAACCCGTGAAAGTGGCTGTGCAAAACGTGGGCATGCGCCGCCTCGGCCGCCGCCCTCAGCAAATCCTCCAACGCCTCGCAATTGCATAATTTTTCAGCATCGATGCCGTTCAGGTCGGCCAGCAGGTGGACGCCGGCCGGCTGGTGAAGCGCCGGCGCCGCCGCAGCCGCGCCCGGTAGCGATTCACGCTTCACTTGTGGCCTCCGCCGCCGGAGCCGCCGCCAAAACTGCCCCCGCCGCCGCCCGTATGCGAACTCCAGGTGCTGCCCCGGTACCCGCTGCCGCCACCGCCGCCGAGGCGCGTCCAGCTATTGCAGGAGGTGAGGATGGTGACGACGGCCGCGTAAATAAAAAATTTCGTCATGATTTGTCATTGCTATCTAAAAAAGTCGCAGGCAAGTAAATGGCCAGGGCGCCGATCGCGTTCAAAAACCACGTGTCGGAAAAATTCGTCAACAGCGGTATCGCGTTGATCACCAGCATGAACCCGATGATGTATTTGGCGGCGTTGCGGTAGCGGTTGTTGACGAACGGTTTGTTATTCGCCGCCGCCTTCGGCATCGCGCGGCCGTGGAATTGCGCGCCGAACCAGGCCTTCAACTGGTCCACGGCCACCGGCGCGGAGCGCGACCACGTCATTTCCTGTTCGCTGGTCTCGCAGGCCAGCCGGATCTGGCCGGCCTGGAATTCCTCGACGTGGGCGCGGTCGCCGACGGCCACGCGCCAGTTGAAGGCGCCGGCGGCGAAGGTCACTTCCGAGCCGTAGTCGTACAGGCGCTCATACTGCGCGTTCTCCACCGCCACGCTTTGCTGCCCCGGCGCGTAGACGACCGGCCACTCCGGCATCACGGTCGCGCCGGACCAGCCTTCGTCGGTCTCCACCAGCCACGAGAAGCCGGCGCGCGCGCCGTACATCAGATACTCGGTCCACTCGGCACCCTCGTCGTCCATGCGCCGCATCATGCCGATGATGGTGAAGTCCTGCTTGTTGATGTTGGCGGTGGCGCCCAGATCGAGCGTCGGCCGCGCGGCGGTGACCCGTTCGCCCGCCGCCAGCACCGTCGCCTCGGGTCCGGCCGCGTCGATTTGCGTCTGGCACGCCGGGCACACCAGCGTGGTCGTCACGCCCGGCAGATATTTGATGGCGCTGCCGCAGGACGGGCAATCGAGCGCGTCGAGCTTGCCGCGATAGCGGCCGGCGGAGCGCTGTATCGTGTCGTCGTCGCGCAGCAGCTGCATGCGCATGCTCTCGAGCGTGACCGACATGCCGGTGTAGATGACGGGCCGTGGCGAATCCGAGTAATCGAGGGTGATGAATTCCGTACCGCGCCGGAAATCGGCGACCTTGCTCTGATAACCCTCGCCGACCTTGAACGGCAGCTCGCCCTGGCCGCCGATGCAATCGGCCACGCGGATCTCGGCGGCGATGTACGGCGCGCCGTTGATGCCATAGCTGGCGCCTGGCCGCAGCCGCTCGAATTCGGGCACGTTGATTTCGTGGGGCGTGATGCCGTTGCCCTTGTATTCGGCGGTGATCGTGTACATGCCGGACGAGTCGCCCAGCCACGAGGTGGCGCCGTCGTCGAACAGCAGATACCACTCGTTCCACATCCCGGCCGAATAGCGCAGCTGGATGCGGCCGACGACATTGAACTGCCGCTTGCCGAGAATGCCGGAGGCGCCGATCTGGATCGGCGAATAGTCCTCCAGCACGGAAGACATCTTGCCCAGGTCCTTGACCGAGTCGGCGTCTTTGAGCACGCTGGTGCCGCAGAATTCGCAGACGGCCATGACCGAGGCGTGCGAGCGGAATTTGACTTCCGCGCCGCAGCTGGGACAGGAAACGATTTGCATGTGTCCTTATCAGCCGATCAGTTTTTTCAGCAGTTCGGCCTTGGTGCTGTCGTAGTCGGCGGCCGAGATCAGGCCCTTGTCGAGCAGTCCTTTGAGCTTTTCCAAACGCGTTTCGATGGAATCCCCGGCCGGCGCGGCCTCCGCTGCCGGACCCGCGCCCATGCTCTGGCCCAGGGCCTGTCCCATCACCTGGCCGACCGTCATGCCGGCGCCCAGGCCGGCGCCGATGCCGGCCAGCCCGCCTTCGTTCGACGCCGCCATCGGAATCGCGCTGGCCACCTGGTAGCGGGTGAAGCCGGCCATTTTGTCGGCGCTCATGCCACCCTTCATGCCGGCGGAGATGCGTTCGTCCAGCGCGGCCTGCAGTTCCTCCGGCAGGCTGACGCTGGCGACGTTGAATTCATCGAGGCCGATGCCGTAGCGGCCGAACGCGGTCGCCAGATCGCCCTTGACCTGCTGCGCCATCAGCGCCTGGTTGGCCGCCATGTCGAGGAAAGGCACCTGCGCGCCGCCCAGCGAACTGGCCATGGTCGCCATCAGGATGCCGCGCAGCTGGTCCTCGACCTCGTCGCGGGTATAGACCTCGCGCGTGCCGCTGATCTCCTTGAAGAACAGGCGCGGATCGGCCACCCGGTAAGAATACATGCCGAAGGCGCGCACGCGCACCATGTCGAAGTCCTTGTCGCGGATCGTGATCGGCTGCTGCGTGCCCCATTTGCGGCCGGTCTGCACCCGGGTGCTGAAAAAATAGACGTCCGACTTGAACGGCGAATCGAACAGCTTGTCCCAGTTTTTCAGGTTGGTCAGCACCGGCAGGGTTTGCGTGGTCAGCTTGTGGGTGCCGGGGCCGAAGACGTCCGCCACCTGGCCCTCGTTGACGAACACCGCCATCTGCGACTCGCGCACCACCAGCACGCCGCCGTTCTGGATCTCGAAATCCTGCATCGGATAGCGCCAGGCCAGTACGCCGTCGACTTCCTCGTTCCACTGCAGTACGTCGATAAACTGCTTCTTGATAAAGCTGCCGATGCCCATGATGGTCCTC
Organism: Duganella sp.; assembly: GCA_035565375.1. Lineage (GTDB taxonomy): Bacteria > Pseudomonadota > Gammaproteobacteria > Burkholderiales > Burkholderiaceae_D > Rugamonas. The sequence goes on from DATMSN010000997.1 coordinate 5,249, forward strand.
GCTTGTATGAGTAAAACTTCGCCGAATTAGGAAATGCAGGCGCCGTTGATGACGCCGATGGAAATGGAGATCGCGCCCAGCAGGCCGCCGAACGCGCTGTTGTTCCCCTCGATCTGGTCTTTCGACATGTTCAGCACGCGGGTGGTGATGGCGTACGCCAGCACCTGCACCAGCATCGCGCCGAAGGCCCAGGCGAAGAACTCCTGGTAGTTCGCAGTATGCATCAGCGCCGAACCGACGGTGATTGAAAAACCAATCAGCGCGCCGCCGAGCGATAGCGCGGCCGCCTGGTTGCCCTGGCGGATCAGCAGCACCTCGTTGGCCGGCGTCACGCGCGTGTAGACGACAAAAAACGCCGCCAGCAGCAAGGCGGCCAATAAAAGGTGAATCAGATAGTTTAGGATGGCGGGCACGGCGCGCTCTCAGTGGGGTAAAGTGTTGAACCTGTGGTTAAGTTACTAACGCTGAAGCATATTAGTGCAAAAGAGCCAAATGAACAAAAAGATTCTCATATTGTCCGTGTTTGTGGTCGCTTCATGTGGCCTTGCTTACGAATTAATCGCCGGTGCCCTGTCCAGCTACCTGCTGGGCGATTCGATCCTGCAGTTCTCCACCGTGATCGGCTGCTACCTGTTCGCGATGGGCGTCGGCGCCCACCTTTCCAAATATGTGCTCGACGAGGATGTGCTGGCCCGCTTTGTCGATATCGAACTGGCGGTGGGCCTGGTCGGCGGCGTATCGGCCGCGATCCTGTTCCTGACGTTTTCGTGGATGGCGGCGCCGTTCCGCACGATGCTCTATGTGATGGTGTTTTTGATCGGCGCCTTCGTCGGCATGGAGGTGCCGCTGGTGATGCGCGCGCTGAACGCGCGCCAGACGGGTTTCAGCGAAATCGTCAGCAAGGTGCTGACCTTCGATTACCTGGGCGCGCTGGCGGTGTCGCTGCTGTTCCCGCTGGTGCTGGCGCCGACCCTGGGCCTGGTGCGCACCGGTTTCCTGTTCGGGATGCTCAATGTCGGCGTCGCCCTGTGGACAATTCGGACGTTTCGCACAGAGCTCAAAAACGTCACCGGCCGCATGCTGCGCGCGTCGGCCGTGATGTTCGTGCTGGTGTGCGGCTTCGCCTCTGCCGACAAGCTCACCTACTGGGGCGAGCATGGGCTGTTCGGCGACGAAATCGTGTTCGCCACGACCACGCCTTACCAGCGCCTGGTCGTCACGCGCTGGAAGGACGATCTGCGCTTGTACATCAACGGCAACCTGCAGTTCTCGTCGCGCGACGAGTACCGCTACCACGAGGCCCTGGTGCATCCGGTGCTGCAGCCCTTGCCGTGGGCGAAGCGGGTGCTGGTGCTGGGCGGCGGCGACGGCCTGGCGCTGCGCGAGATCCTGCGTTATCCGAACATCGAGCATGTCACCCTGGTCGACCTGGACCCGGCGATGACGGGCGCCTTCGCCAGGCGCGAGGAACTGGTCAAGCTCAATGGCGGCTCGCTGACCGACAAGCGGGTGAAAGTCGTCAACGCCGACGCGGCCCTCTGGCTGCGCGACAACGATGACATGTTCGACGCCATCATCGTCGACTTCCCCGATCCGTCCAGCTTCGCGCTGGGCAAGTTGTATTCGGTGCCGTTCTACGGCATGGTGCGCAAGCATCTGGCGGCCAACGGCCTGATGACGGTGCAATCGACGTCGCCGTTCTTCGCACCGCATGCCTACTGGACCATCGACGCCACCTTGCGCGAAGTCGGCATGAAGACCTATCCGTATCATGCGTATGTGCCGTCGTTCGGCGAATGGGGCTTCATTCTCGCCACGCCCCAGGCGCAGTACAAGCCGCCCGCCGAGTACCGTTTGCCGATGCGCTACCTGAACGCCGACACCACGCGCGAAATGTTCATCTTCCCGCCGGATATGAAGCCGCTGCCGATGGCGCCGAACCGGCTCAACACGCAGTCGCTGGTGCACGAATTCGAGCAGGACTGGCGCCGGGTGATACGCTGATGCTGCGTCGATCCTTTCTCGTGTGGGCCGGCGCCACCGGCCTGGCGGCGGCAGGCGGCGTGGCCGGCTTCCAGCGCTGGCAGGAGATCACGCCGACGGTGCATTATCCGGGCCGCGACGAAGGCCACTTTCTGCGCGACCGCCGCGCGTTGCCACCGCCGTCCCGGGTTATTGAAACCGGCGTCGCCATCCTCGGTTCCGGCATCGCCGGCCTGACCGCCGCGTGGAAGCTGAAAAAACTCGGCAAGACCGACATGCTGATGATCGACGGCCCGCAACCGCATGGCAATGCCGCCGGCGGCGCGTTCGGCGACCTCGAATATCCGACCGGCGCCCACTATCTGCCGCTGCCGTCGCCGGAGTCGGTGCACGTGCGCGAGATCCTGGCCGATCTGGGCATCATCCAAAAAGACCCGATGGGCGAGAAGCCCTACTACGACGAGCGCTTCATCCTGCACGCGCCGGAGGAGCGGCTGCTGTACAAAGGCCAGTGGCAGGAGGGCTTCATGCCGACCGAGGGCGTGCCGCAATGGGAGATCGACGAGCACACCCGCTTCTTCGCCGAAGTGGAGCGCTTGCGACAGACGCATGGCGCCGACGGCCGGCGCGTGTTCGTGTTCCCGACGGTGATGTCGTCGGAGGACCCGCAATGGCAGGCGCTGGACCGCATCACGCTCAAGCAATGGCTGGAGCAAAGCGGCTACCGCTCGCCGACCTTGCACTGGTATCTGAATTACTGCTGCCGCGACGATTACGGCACGCGCTACGACAAGGTCTCGGCCTGGGCCGGCCTGCATTACTATTGCAGCCGCTGGGGACAGGCCGCCAACGCCGGCAACGGCACCTGGCTGACGTGGCCGGGCGGCCTGCAACCGCTGGCCACCGGTATCGAGCGCGCCTCGGGCGTCAAGCGCATGGCCGGCACCGTGGTGTCGCTGAAAAAAACGGCGGACGGCGTCGAGGCCTTGTGCTTCAAGCTCGAAGACGGCAAACCGTCCACGTATCTGGTGCGGGCGCGCAAGGCCATCTGCGCGATGCCGGTGTATGTCGCCGCGCGGGTTGTGGATAACATCGCCGCTTATGGTTTCGATCCGGCCAAGCATATCCCGGAATACGCGCCGTGGATGGTCGCCAACTTCCTGCTCAAGCGTTTTCCGCGGGAGCTGCAGGAGGGACCGCACTCGCCGCCGCTGTCGTGGGATAACGTCGTCTACAGCGAGCCGGGATTGGGCTTTGTGGTCTCCACCCATCAGGATATCCGCGTGCGGCCGCCGGAAAAGACCGTCTTCAGCGCCTACGTCGCGCTCTCGGACCGCAAACCGGCCAGCGCCCGGCACTGGATGATGGACGCCAAGCCGGAGGAACTGCTGGCGCTGGCCAGCGAAGACCTCAAGACCGCGTACGGATCGCAGTTCGCGTCCTGCGTCGAACGGGTCGACATCACCTTGCGCGGCCACGCGATGGCGGCGCCGTTGCCCAACTTCCGCGCCAACGCCGGCATGAAGGCCTTGCGCGAGGCCGACGGCCAGATTTTGTTCGCGCACGCCGACCTGTCGGGCTTTTCGGTGTTCGAGGAGGCGGCATGGTGGGGCTACCGGGCAGCCGAACTGGCGGCGAGATGATATTCTAGGTAAATTATATAAACCGAATCGACGCCATGACCCATAACGCCCGCCAGCACTTCCGCGCCTCCGCCAGGCAAAAACTGCGCGAGGAGGACGCCGGCGACCATGCCTTCTCCAGCCGCGCCGCCAATCCCGAGTTGAGCAAATCCAAGGGCAAGGCGCTCGATGTCAAGCGTACCGACGCGCTGATCAAACGCATCTCCGACCTGCAGAACATGCTGTACGCCCAGCGCAAACAGAAGGTGCTGCTGGTGCTGCAGGGGATGGACACCTCCGGCAAGGACGGCACGATACGCGCGATGTTCAGCGGCGTCAGTCCGATGGGCGTGAGCGCGGCGGCCTTCAAGGCGCCGACCGACGAGGAACTGGCGCACGATTACCTGTGGCGCGTGCACCAGCATGTGCCGGTCAAGGGGCAGATCTCCATCTTCAACCGCAGCCACTACGAGGATGTGTTGATCACCAAGGTGCAGGGCATGATCGACGGCGGCGAGTGCAAGCGCCGCTACGCGCAGATCCGCGACTTCGAGCGCATGCTGTTTGAAACCGGCACCGTCATCGTCAAGGTGTTCCTGCACATCTCCAAGGAGGAGCAGCGACAACGCCTGCAGGAGCGCCTGGACGATCCGGACAAGCAGTGGAAATTCGCCCCGACCGACATCGATCAGCGTAACAAATGGGACGAGTACCAGCGCGCCTACGAGCAGGCCATCCGCGAGACCGACCAGCCGCACGCGCCGTGGTACATCGTGCCGGCCAATTCCAAGACGCACCGCAACCTGGTGATCGCCAGCCTGCTGCTGGAGACGCTCGAGGACATGAAGCTGAGCTTCCCGCCGCCGCATCCGGACCTGTCCTCGTTCACCGTAGTGTAAATCACGCCGGCGCGGTCTGTGGCATAGTCATTCTTTGCATGAGGAGGACTACCGATGCTGCAACTCAAAGACCCCACACTGCTGCGCCAGCAAGCCTACATCAACGGCGCCTGGAGCGACGCCGACAACGGCGAGACGCATCCCGTGACCAATCCAGCCACCGGCGAGCAAATCGGCACCGTGCCGCGGATGGGCGCGGCCGAAACCAAACGCGCCATCGACGCCGCCAACGCCGCCTGGCCGGCCTGGCGCAAGAAACCCGCCAAGGAGCGCGCCGCCATCCTGCGCAAGTGGAATGACCTGATCCTGGAAAACACCGACGACCTGGCGCTGCTGATGACGGCCGAGCAGGGCAAGCCGCTGACCGAGTCGCGCGGCGAGGTGGCCTACGGCGCCTCGTTCATCGAATGGTTCGGCGAGGAGGCCAAGCGCGTCGCCGGCGAGACCCTGGCCTCGCCATGGCCCGACCGCCGCCTGCTGGTGACCAAGGAGCCGATCGGCGTGTGCGCCGCCATCACGCCGTGGAACTTCCCGATCGCGATG
>DATMSN010000998.1:0-1583 GCA_035565375.1 Duganella sp.
GCGCTGTACGCCGCCCGCAACGCCGGCAGGCCGCTCGACGCGGAGGCGCTGCGCCGCCTGGCGGTCGCGGTCATATGAATCGCGCATCACGTATCCCGTCCCTCGTTCCGCGTCACCCACCAGCCAACTTACAAAGAGGAAGCCTCATGCGTTCCACCCTCATCCGTTTCATGCTGGCCGCCCTGCCCGCCCTGTCGGCGCAAGCCGCCAACGACAACTACACGATGGCCGATTTCGACAAGGTGCCGAAGATCGACGCCCACCTGCACCTGCACGGCGACAGCCAGGACGCCTACCTCGCCCAGGCGCGCAAGGACAATTTCCGCGCATTGACCATCAACGTCGACTACGGCGACTTTCCGCCGCCGGCGCGGCAGCGCATCGTCGCCAGCAAACTGGCGCACGCCCATCCTAAGGACGTCGCCTGGGTCGCCACCTTCGCGACCAAAAACTTCGAGCGTCCCGGCTGGACCGAAGCCACCCTGAAGGACATCGATGCCGCGCTGGCCGACGGCGCCGTCGGCGTCAAGGTCTGGAAAAACATCGGCATGGAGCTGCGCGACGCCAGCGGCAAATTGGTGATGGTCGACGACGCGCGCTTGTCCCCGCTGTTCGACGGCCTGGCGAAACGCGGCGCGATGGTGCTGGGCCACCAGGGCGAACCGCACAACTGCTGGCTGCCGCTCGAACAGATGACCGTCAACAGCGACCGCGAATACTTCAAGGCCCACCCGGCCTACCACATGTACCGCCACCCCGAAATGCCCGGCTACGAACTGCAGATGTCGGCGCGCGACAGCCTGCTGGCCAAGCATCCAACGCTGCGCTTCACCGGCGTGCACCTGGCGTCGCTCGAATGGAACATCGAGCGCCTGGCGCGCTTCCTCGACGCCCATCCGGCCGTCAACGTCGACGTCGCGGCGCGCGTCGGCCAGCTGCAATACCAGTCGCAGCGCGACCCGCGAGGCGTGCGGGCGTTTTTTGTGAAGTACCAGGACCGCCTGATGTACGGCTCCGACCTGGCCCAGTCGGCCGCCCAGCCGGACGCCGAGTTCGCCAAGGACCTCGATACCGTCTGGCGGCGCGACTGGCGTTACTTCGCCACCGGCGACACCCTGGCGGTGCCGGAACTGGATGCGCCGGTGAAAGGCTTGGCGCTGCCGCGCCGCGTGATCGACAAGCTGTTCCGCGAAAACGCCGAGAAAACTTTCCCGGCCGCGTGGAAAACCGCGCCGGAAAAGACCGTTCGACGCTGAACGGGATAGACCGCCGAACTTTCGTTTCTTTTCGCGCCGGGTGTCCTGTATCATCGGGATCACTCTGTATTCGCGGGAAATGGAAAGAACGGCAATGAAAAAAAACCATAACACGGAAACGAAAGCCATAACGAAGGAAACGCCCGACAGCGACATGCTGGTTGAAGAACGGCGCCGCCGCATCCGGGAACTGGTCGGCGAGCGCGGCCGGATCACGGTGGCCGAGCTGGTGGCGATGTTCGACATCTCGCAAGTCACCGTGCGCAGCGACCTCAACGCGCTGGCCGAGATCGGCGCGGTGGTGCGCACGCGTGGCGGCGCGCTGGC
>DATMSN010000999.1:0-2256 GCA_035565375.1 Duganella sp.
GTGCTGGACCCGCAGTCGGAACGCCCGACCGAGGTGCGGCTGTTCGAGCGCGCCGCCTTCGCCGCGCTCTGGCAGGGCGAGGTCTACCTGCTCAAGCGCCTGCACGCGCTGCCCGAGGCGCAGCAGCGCTTCGGCCTGCGCTGGTTCGTGCCGGAGATCATGAAGCAGAAGGCCGCGCTGCGCGACATCGCCATCGCGGCGCTGGCCATGCACCTGCTGGCGCTGGCCTCGCCGATCTTCTTTCAGCTCGTGATCGACAAGGTGCTGGTGCACCAGAGCATGTCCACGCTCTGGGTGCTGGCCGTGGGCGTGGTCATCGCACTGCTGTTCGATGCGCTGTTCGGCTTCCTGCGCCAGCTGCTCACCTTGTCGGCCACCAACAAGATCGACATGCGGCTCACACGGCGCACCTTCGCCAAGCTGCTGTCGCTGCCGATCGACTACTTCGAGACCACCACCGCCGGCGTGATCACGCGCCACATGCAGCAGGTGGAGAAGATCCGTGCCTTCCTCACGGGTCGCATGTTCTTCACGGTGCTGGACGCGACCTCGCTGGTCGTCTTCCTGCCCATCCTGTTCGCCTACTCGATGAAGCTGGCGCTGGTCACGCTGGCTTTCACAGCGCTGATCGCCTGCGTGGTCGCGGTCATGGTGCCGGTGTTCCGGCGCCGGCTCAACGACCTGTACAACGCCGAGGGCGCGCGCCAGGCCATGCTGGTGGAGACCATCCATGGCATGCGCACCGTGAAGGCCCTGGCCATCGAGCCGGCGCAGCGCCGGCTCTGGGACCAGCGCTCGGCGCAGTCCATCAACATGCAGTTCCGCGTCGGCAAGATCGCGATCACGGGCGCGGCCATCACCGACTTCCTGGGCAAGCTGCTGCCCGTGGTGATCATCGCGTTCGGCGCGCAGCTGGTGTTCGACGGTGAGCTCTCGGTCGGCGCGCTGATCGGCTTTCAGATGCTGGCCGGCCGCGTGGTGCAGCCGCTGATCGCCATCGTCGGCCTGGTCAACGAATACCAGGAGACGGCGCTGGCCGTGCACATGCTGGGCGAGGTCATGAACCGGCCATCCGAGGGCTCGGCCGGTGCCGGCGGGCTGCGGCCACAGTTGGGCGGTGCCGTGACCTTCGACGCCGTGAGCTTCCGCTACCCGGGCTCCAGCGTCGCCGCGCTGGACCGCGCGAGCTTCACAATTCCCGCCGGCGCCGTGGTCGGCATCGTCGGGCGCAGCGGCTCGGGCAAGACCACGCTGACCAAGCTGATCCAGGGGCTGTACAGCGTGCAGGAGGGCGTGGTGCGCTTCGACCGCGTGGATGCGCGCGAGATCGAGCTGGCCCACCTGCGCCGTCAGATCGGCGTGGTGCTGCAGGAGAACTTCCTGTTCCGCGGCACCGTGCGCGAGAACCTGTCGGTGGCGCGGCCCGAGGCCTCGTTCGAGGACATCGTGGCGGCCGCCGAGGCCTCCGGCGCGGCCGAATTCATCGAGCGGCTGCCGCAGGGCTACAACACGCTGCTGGAGGAGAACGCCGCCAACCTCTCGGGCGGGCAGAAGCAGCGCCTGTCGATCGCGCGCGCGCTGCTGACGCGCCCGCGCATCCTGATCCTGGACGAAGCCGCCAGCGCGCTGGACCCCGAGAGCGAGGCCATCTTCATCCGCAACCTGTCGCAGATCGCGGTCGGGCGCACGGTCATCATGATCTCGCACCGGCTCTCCACGCTGGTCAATGCGCACGCCATCCTGGTCATGCAGCAGGGCAAGCTGGTGGACCAGGGCCGCCACGCAGAGTTGCTCACGCGCTGCGAAACGTACCAGACCCTGTGGCACCAGCAGACCAGCCATGTGTAAGCGATACCCCCCGTTTCGCGCGCACTGCGTGTGCGCGCACACCCCCCAGGCGGCGCACCCAGTCCTGGATGGCCCCGCTGGGATGGTCGCCGCTCTTGCGCGCCAGCGCCCAGCGCGGCGCCAGGAATGCTTCCACCAGCGCGATGCGCGCTGCATCGTCGGGCGCGGCCAGCACGGCGTCGGACAAGGCCAGCCAGTCGGCGTCGAACAGCGGTTCCAGCGGACGCACCTGGTCGAACAGGGCCGCCATGTCGATGCCCGTCAGCGCGTGCAGGGCGGCCGGATACAGCATCACCATGAACGAGTGCACGGGGCCGGGGTTGTAGCTGACCAGCGGATAGCCGCGCGGCCCGCTGAACAGGGCGGGCGGCATGCGCACGTGCAGCAGGTCGGGGCCGGGCGCGGCCG
>DATMSN010001000.1:0-2756 GCA_035565375.1 Duganella sp.
GTGCCGCTGCTGGCGGGGCGCGGCGTCGGCGTGGCGCCGCTGGTGCCGGCCAATTGCGGCTTCGATGTCGCGTGGAGCGAGCATTTCAGCAGCCGCCACGCGGGCGAGCCGTTGACCACCGTCGCCATCACGTCGACCGGCGCGGATGGAAAAAGCTTCCGCAAGCAGGGGCAGTTCGTCGTCACCGCGGGCGGTGTCGAGGGCAGCTTGATCTACGCGCTGTCGGCGGCCTTGCGCGAGCAGATCGCGGCCAATGGCGTGGCGACGATTTATCTCGATTTGCTGCCGGACTTGCCGGCCGGGCGCGTGGCCGGGGAGGTCGCGCGCCCGCGCGGGGCGCGTTCGCTGGCCAGTCATCTGCAAAGCCGGTTGGGCATCAAGGGCGTGAAGGCGGGCCTGTTGCGCGAATGTTTGAGCAAGGAGCAGTATGCCGATCCGGACCAGTTGGGACGCGCCATCAAGATGCTGCCGGTGCGGCTGTTGCGGCCACGCCCGATCGATGAGGCGATCAGCAGCGCCGGCGGAGTGCGTTGGGATGGGCTGGATGGCACGATGCTGAAGGCGGCGCCGGGCGTGTTCGTGGCCGGCGAGATGATCGACTGGGAGGCGCCGACCGGCGGCTATCTGCTGACGGCGTGTCTGGCGAGCGGCCTGGCGGCAGGGCGCGACGCGCTGGCCTGGGGCGCAAGGCATACCCCGGAGACACGTAGGGCGGATTAGGCGGAACGCCGTAATCCGCCATGCATGAGCCGTCGGCGGCGCTTGGCGGATTACGCTACGCTAATCCGCCCTACGTGTCTCCGCGAGTCCCCGCAGCCGCGTGTCTATTCCCAGCTCACTTCCCCCGAGCCGCTGCGGTTGACGTTGCGCTGGCCCGGATTGCCCAGCACCCGTATATCCCCGCTGCCGCGCAGGGTCAGGTCGGCCGCCTGCTTGGCGAAGACATGGGTGGTGCCGGAACCCTTCAGATCGACCGTCACCTTGTCCGCCGCCAGATGGCGCGCATCCAGATCGCCCGAACCGGTCAACTGCGCATCGAGCGTCTTGCAGCTTCCCGACGACTTGATTTCGCCCGACCCGACCAGCTCCAGCTCCACATGCTCGCTGCTGCCGGCGTTCAGATGCAGATTGCCGCTGCCATGCGCCCCGGCGATCAAATTGCGGTAGCGCCCGGAAAAGTTCACATTGCCCGCGCCGTGCAGCCGCAGCTCCAGCCTGTCGCCGCTAAAACCGGAGACCTTGGTGTCGCCGCTGCTGCGCACGGTGAGCTCCTCGAGCATCGGCAGCACCAGCTCCACCTGCAGCCGGTGGCGCAGGTTGAGCAGCATGCCCTTGGTGCCGATGTGCAGATCGCGTCCGTCCTGGATGGTTTCGATATTCTGCAGCGAGCGCTGCTCGCCGCGCACCTTCAGCGACGCCGTCGGTCCCTGGGTCAGCGTCAGGTCGATCGGCCCGTCGAGGACCACGGTGACCGCCATCGCGTCGACCTTCCGGGTCTCGCCGCCCAGCGAGCGGCCGGCCACGCTGGTCGGGCTGGTGCTGCCGTAGGCCTTGAGCATGCTGTACGTCACGCCGATCAGCACGAACGACAGCAGCAGCAGGCCGATTCCGATTTTCAGTAATGCGCGCATCCGATGTCTCCTTAGCGTCCGCGCAGCAGCGACATATTCATCGCCGCATAGCGCTTCAAACCGATCAACGTGTAGCGGGTCAGGACGATGCCGATCAGGCACAGGCCGATGCCGCCCAGTATCAGGCCGAAGCCGATCAGGGTCTGCGTGGTGCGGGCGCCGCTGTCGAAGTCGGTGGTGATATGCAGGTCGCCCGAGGCCACCGCGCCGGCGCGGTCGATCAGGCGGCCGGTACGGCTGGAATCCTGATCGGCATCGGCGTCGGCGTCGGCCTGCGCCTCGCTCTCGGGCGCCTTGCTGACCTGGATGCCCATGTCGTTGATGGCGATGCGCCAGCTCTTGGCCTCGGCTTCCTCTTCCTTGGTGTCGAAACGCGAATGGGTCAGGGCCATGACGTGGTGCAGCGGCCCCTCCAGCGACAGCTCGTTCTGGCCGGACAGGCCGCTGGCGGTCAGCGCCACGCCGCCGATGTAGAACGCGAAGGCCGACACATACACCACCAGCAGCATCGACGCGTACACCAGGGCCGGAATGACCATGAACAGGTTGAAAATCGCCAGGCCGACCAACGACACCATCACGCGGACCAGGTTGACGGGGGTTTTCTTTTGCTCAAAAGCATTTAAATGGGCGGTGGCGCGCAACGTCATCGCGATCTTGCGCGGCTCGTCGAGTTCATTGTAGACCTCGGCCTCGCTTTTGCCGGCCACCAGGCCGTCGATAAAGCGCTGCTCGTAGTAGGCCAGGGTCTTGGCCACCGTTTCCGGCGGCAAGCCCTGCATCGCCTGCTTGAGCGCATCGAGGTATTGCTGCTTGCTCATGATGTATTCCAATATACGTCTTTGTCGATGGTGCAACTGTACGCAGATGCGCGTCCCCATGCCAACGCCATGTGACAGGCTGCGCAAATCGCGGGGCAGGCGACAGAATCCGCACACCGGATGGGGATTGTCCCGGGCGTCAGGCCGTCACCGATCCCCCGGGAGGTTGATTTTTATTCAATATCCCGGTGTATGCCCTTCAACAACGCCGCCGCCGCCACGCCGCTGCGCACCGCCGTTTCCAGCGTGGCCGGATAGTCGCCGGCCGTGTAGTCGCCCGCCAGCGCCAGCCCCGGCAGGCCGC
>DATMSN010001001.1:0-4570 GCA_035565375.1 Duganella sp.
TCGCTCTCGGCCATGTGGTCGTCGCCTTCCCATGGCCGGTTGGCGCTGGCCTTGCGGCCGGCGTGGGCGATCTGGATGCCCGGCACCGCGCCGGCGGTCTTGATGGCGCGCACGATGGGCACGAACGCCTGCGTCTGTTCATTGTTCCACAAGCCGGTGCAGCCGGGCGTGATGCGTCCCTCCGGCGCGACGGCGGTCGCCTCGACGATCACCAGGCCGGCGCCGCCGCGCGCGAGGCTGGCGTAATGCGACAGGTGCCAGTCGTTGGGCAGGCCGTCGATGGCCGAATACTGGCACATCGGCGGCACCGCGATGCGGTTGCGCAGGGTGACGTCCTTAACGGTGAGCGGCTGGAAGAGGGCGGACATGGATTTCCTTTGTAGAAGAGGCAGCGAGAGATGGTGTACGGTAGTTCGAAAACATTCGAACAATAGAACGATTATACCCCAAGGTGTATGATGTCGCCGATGCGTCCCTACAAACATCCCCTCGCCAGCGATTTCGTTCTTGAACGCGTGCTCTACGCGCTCAGCGATTCGATACGCCTGGAAATTGTGCGCCACCTGGCGCGCGTGGACAGCGCCACTTGCGGCGAACTCGACGGTGGCCGGCCGAAGTCGACCGTATCGCACCACTTCAAGGTGTTGCGCGAATCGGGGCTGGTGCGCACGGAGAGCACCGGCACCACCCACATGAACACGCTGCGCCGCGCCGATATCGACAGCCGCTTTCCAGGCTTGTTGAGCGCGATCCTGTCGCAACCAACGTCCGCGTAATACCGCGCAAGCTTGTTCGGCGCCACCTGCGCACCGCAGCGCGCCGAGCGCCCCTTCTGTCGTGGTCGATGACATCTACTTTCGAACGAAAGCATGATGGCTAAATCGCAAAAATGCGACATTCCAATCGAAAATCCGCAAGATGTTTGAAATTCATGGTGGTTTCGCTATAAACTGAATTATATCGAAGCTTTCTTTTCCTTATCTTTGCTTTCGAAAGATTGGAAAATAGAGATGTTCGGTTGAGTTCTACCATTCTGCGAAATAAAGCGAAAGTATCAGTAAAGTGAACGCATGCCAGCGGGTCCGGGTTCTACCTTGTAGGAGTGATCGCTTTTCGGACAGCCTTTCGGTTTACCAGCATCGCCTTCGCTGCTCCGACAACTTATAAAAGGAACCGTTAATGAGTTACCTGCAACGCCGCTCGCCCGCCGACAGTGATCCCCACCTGGTACTGAATCCGCTAACTTCCGCCTGCTTGCTCGCATTGGCCACCTTCGCCGCGCCGGCCCGCGCCCAGGAGGACGCCGCCACGCCCGATGCCGAAAAGGTCGCCCAGGTCGTCGTGACCGGCGCCCGCGCCAGCCTGCAGCAATCCCTGGCGCTCAAGCGCAACTCCGCTGTCGTGCAGGACAGCATCAGCGCGACCGAGCTCGGCCGCTTCCCCGACAACAACGTGGCCGACTCGCTCAGCCACATCACCGGGGTCTCGATCTCCCGCACGGCAGGCGGCGAAGGCCAAAAGGTCAGCATCCGCGGCCTGGGTCCCGAGTACACGATCACCACCTTCAACGGCCGCCTGCTGGGCACCGACAGCGCGGGCCGCTACTTCGCCTTCGACGTGCTGCCGGCCGACGTCATCAGCGGCGCCGACGTCGTCAAGTCGACCCAGGCGCAATTGATCGAAGGCGCCATCGGCGGCCTCGTGAACCTGCGCTCCGCCAGCCCGTTCGACCAGAAAGGCCAGCGCGGCCTGCTGCGCGTGGAGGCCGACCGCAATCAGATGAGCAGCCTCAACGGCAGGAAGCTCTCAGGCACGTACAGCAACACCTTCGGTGACCAGCTCGGCGTGCTGCTCGGCGTCGTCTACGCCAAGCGCGACGTGCGCACCGACACGGCCGGCAACGACGGTGGCTGGTCGCGCAACCCGATCCCCAGCGACCCGAGCCAGTTCTGGGAGTATGGCAACACCTGGGGCGGCGCCATCGATCCCAACGGAAACGGCAGACTCGACGCCAACGAAGAAGGCCTGATCGGGCCGGGGCAGTTCCGCTTCGGCTCCATTATGGAGAAGAAGGAACGCGTGGCGGTCTCGGGCAAAGTGGAGTGGCGGCCCGGCAGCGACGTGAAAGTCGTCGTCGATGGTTTCAAGACCCGGCTGGACTCGCCCCAGGTCGGCTACCAGCTGTCGTTCTACCCCCTGTACGCGCCGGGCCGCTGGTCCAACTTGAAGGTCACCAACGGCGTCGTGTCCGACCTGACCTTGTCCGGCGCGGACCCCGAGATGCGGCTCAATCCAGAGATCCTGAACAAGACCGAGTACCGCGTGGTGGATACAGCGATGTACGGCGCCAAAGCGGATTGGAAGATGTCGCCGGCGCTGAAAGTCACAGGCGACATCTACGAGTCCACGTCCAAGCGCCACTCCGGCGGCAAGGACAGCTACGTCGTGCTGCGTATGAACCAGCCCAACGTAACGCGCATCCAGCTCACCGGCGCCGCCGTGCCCGACGTGAAGACCACGTTCGCCGACGGCCGCGACCTGCAGAGCGGCTTGGCGCAGGGCCTGTTCAAGGCCAGCGACTTCAACACCCACTTTTACAGCCGGGCGGGCGACAACATCGACGACCGCATCCGTGGCGCGACGGCCAATGCCGAATGGAAGCTTGATCGCTTCAACATCAACCAGCTGAATTTCGGCCTGAGCCAGACGAACCGCAAGAAGTCGCGCGACATGGTCAACAACGCGTTCAATGGAGGCCAGGATCACTACTCCGGACAGAACGCGATCGATGTGGGGACCCTGGGCGGCAACGTCATCAACCAGACTTTGAGTCCGGGTGGATTTCTATCGGGCGTGGGCGGCAACTTTCCGCGCAGCTTCCTGGGCTTCGACATCGCGAACTACGCGCAGGCATTGAAGGCCTACGACGGCAAGCCGCGACCGGGCGGCGGCGTCTACAGCTCGACCTTGTCGGCGCCCGCCTGGAACGCGCTGGAAAGCTACCGCGTGGCCGAGAAGACCACGGCCGCCTACGTGCAAGCAGATCTGGCCGGTGACCGCTGGAGCGCGGACGTCGGCGTGCGCCTCGTTCACACCAAGACCACGGCCCAGGCCTGGGACGCGAAAATCACCGACATCGTGGAGAACGGCGCGTTCAACTACACGGCCGTCTACGCGGCACCGTCGGCCGTGGAGCAGGACGCCAGCTACACCTTCGCGCTGCCGGCGGCCAACTTCACCTACATGTTCACCGACGCCCTGCAACTGCGGCTCGGCGCCGCCAAGACGATGGCGCGCCCGTCCGTGGACAAGCTGGCGCCGTCCAGCACCACCGCCAGCATCTCCTGGGGCGACTTCACGCAGATATACGGCGGCAACGCCGAGCTCAAGCCGTATACCGCGCGCCAGGCCGACGTGTCGCTGGAGTGGTATTTCGCCAAGGACTCCGCGCTGACTTTCGCCGTCTACCAGAAGAACATCAAGAACCAGATCACCACCCTCTGGTTGGCAGGCCAGGACATCGGGGCGCCCGGCGGCCGGCTGTTCAACGTGCAGCGACCCGTCAACGGCGACAAGGCCACGGCGCGCGGCTTCGAGATCGGCCTGCAGTACCTGTTCGACAACGGCTTCGGCGTGCGTGCGCAGTACACGCGCAATCAGTCGCGCAGCTGGGTAAACGGCTCTGAACGCCCGCTCGAGGGCATCGCGCCGGCGACCGCGTCGTTGGGCTTGCTGTATGAGCGGGGCCCATGGAGCATGAGCACCACGGCCGACTACACCGACGCCTTCGTCACCGCCACCAATGTGATCGGCGCCGGCTTCAACGAGACCGCCAACGCCGTGACCTGGTTGACAGCCCAGCTGGCCTACGATGTGAACAAGTCGCTGCGTATCAGCATCGAAGGCAACAACCTGACGGATGCGGTGCAGAAGCCCAAGCTGGGCAACGGCACCATCAGCCTTCCCAACGGCTATTACCGCTACGGCCGATCCATCACCCTGGGCGCAAGCCTGAAGTTTTGACTTAGTGAAAACAAATAAAGGAGTACGCATGCCACACCGCCGGTCCCATCACGGAAAACTTCGCCGACCTGCTGTGGTTCGCGGCCTGTTGGCGGCGGCGTTGGCCATGCTGGTCATGCCGGGCGTCGCCGTGTCCGGCGACGATCCGCTGGCGCCGGCGGGGCGGTGGGAAGGACGTGAAAGGGGCGCCGCCAGTACGCCGCCCATGGGCTGGAACAGCTGGAATGCGTTTCGTACCGAAGTCGACGAGGACAAAGTGATGGGAGCCGCCCGCGTGCTGGTCGACAGCGGGTTGGCGAAACTGGGCTACCGGTATGTCAACATCGACGATGGATGGTGGCTCAAGCGACGGCAGAGCGATGGCCGCGTGCAGATCCGCACGAGCATCTTCCCGTCGGCGGCCACGGGAGGAAAGGACGGCACCAGCTTCAGGCCTTTTACCGACAAGCTCCACGCCATGGGACTGAAAGCAGGCATCTATACCGACATTGGCCGCAATGCCTGCTCGCAGGCCTATGACCTGCATTCGCCCAATCTGCCGCAAGGC
>DATMSN010001002.1:0-2439 GCA_035565375.1 Duganella sp.
GGGCGATTCGGCGGCCGGCGCGCTGCGGCTGATCCAACAACGATTGAAGGAGTAGCCCGTGCTAGTCCAGCTGAGAGACTTCGAACCGGACGCCGGCAGCGATACGCCGCTGTACATGCAGCTGGCGAACAAGCTGTCCGACGGTATCGTCAACGGCGAGTGGCGCGCCAACGAGGCCTTGCCGTCCGAGCGCGTGCTGTCGGAGATGCTCAACATCTCGCGCGTCACCGCCCGCAAGGCGATCGACATGCTGTGCGAGCGCGGCATGCTGACCCGCAAGCGCGGCTCGGGCACCTACATCACGCCGAAACTGGAGCAGCCCTTGTCGCGCCTGACCAGCTTTTCCGAGGAGCTGCGCGAGCGCGGCTTCACCGCCGGTTCGCGCTGGCTGCAGCGCGACCTGGGCGTGGCCTCGCCGGTCGAGGTGCTGTCGCTCGGCCTGTCGCCGAACATGCCGGTGGCGCGCCTGAAGCGACTGCGTACGGCCGACGACGTGGTGATGGCGATCGAGACGACCACCATCCCGGCGCAGTACATGCCCAACCCGCACAGCGTGACCGATTCGCTGTACGGCTATCTGGAATCGAAGGGCACGATCCCGATGCGCGCGCTGCAGCATATCCGCGCCGTCAACGCCAGCGTGGAACAGGCGCGCCTGGCCAACATACCCGCGGGTGCGGCGATGCTGCACATCACCCGCGTCAGTTATCTCGACAACGGCGCGGCGGTGGAACTGACCCACTCGTTTTGCCGAAGTGATTATTATGAATTCGTAGCGGAGTCGCGCAGATGAGCAGTGCAATCAAAGGTAATATCCTCACGCCGGCGGGCTGGGTGCGCGGCGAGGTCACGTTCGACCAACGCGTGATCGCCATCACCGGCGGCGGCGTCGATCCGGCGCTCAACGCCGACGACTACATCGTCCCCGGCTTCATCGACCTGCACGTGCACGGCGGCGGCGGCAAGGACGTGATGGAAGGCGGCGACGCGGTCCACACCATCGCCGCCATCCACGCCCGCCACGGCACCACCAGCATGCTGGCGACGACGATGACGGCCCCGCCGGAGGACATCGACATCGCCCTGGCCGGCATCGGCAAGGCCGCCGCCCAACGCGGCAAGGGCGAGGCGCGCGTGCTCGGCGCCCACCTCGAAGGCCCGTACATCAACTCCGGCAAACTCGGTGCGCAGCCCAACTACGCGCGCTCGGCCAAGCTGGCCGATGTCGAACGCCTCGAAACGCTGGCGCCTTTGAAGCTGATCACCGTGGCGCCGGAAATCGAAGGCCACCTGGCGCTGGTCAAGGAACTCTCCGACGCCGGCATGCGGGTGCAGATCGGCCACACGCTGGGCTCCTACGAGGACGGCAAGGCGGCGCTGGAGAACGGCGCCCACGGCTTCACCCACCTGTTCAACGCCATGACCGGCCTGCACCACCGCGAACCGGGCATGGTCGGCGCCGCGCTGGCGCACGCGCAGTACGCCGAGCTGATACCGGACCTGCTGCACGTGCACCCGGGCGCCATCAAGACCGCGCTGCGCTGCATTCCGCGCCTGTACTGCGTGACCGATTCCACCTCCGCCACCGGCATGCCGGACGGCGAATATATGCTGGGCCGCCAGGTCGTCATGAAGTGCATGGGCGGCGTGCGCCTGCCCGACGGCACGCTGGCCGGCAGCACCCTCACCATGGACCAGGCGCTGCGCAACCTGGTCGGACTCGGCCTCGACCTGGCGGACGCCTCGGCGCGGGTCTCGACGTATGCGGCCGATTATCTCGGCCTGCAAGAGCGGGGCCGCGTGGCCCCCGGCGCCTACGCCGACTTCGTGGTGCTCGACCGCGACCTTAACCTCAAAGCCGTCTATATCGAAGGAGAACTGTTGTGACCTCAATGATGTTGAAAGAAGCCCTGTCCGCCGCTGATTGCGTGGCCCTGCAACTGGCCCACGACGGCGACCGTTACGCGGAGCTGGGCCGCAAATTGAGGAGCACCTCGTTCTCGACCGCGCTGACGATCGCGCGCGGTTCGTCGGACCACGCCTGCGCCTACGCGGCCTACCTGATCATGGCGCGCCTGGGCCGCGTGGTGGCGTCGCTGCCGATGTCGCTGGTGACGTTGAACAAATCGCCGCTGATCACCCGCGACACGCTGGCGATCTCGATCTCGCAATCGGGCCAAAGCCCGGACGTGGTCGAGCCGATCAAATACTTCCGCGACGGCGGCGCCACCACCATCGCGCTGGTCAACGATATCGATTCGCCGTTGGCGCACGCCGCCGAGTGGGCGATGCCGCTGCGCGCCGGCAAGGAGCAAAGCGTGGCCGCGACCAAGAGCTTCATCACCAGCCTGGTGGCCGGCGCTCGCCTGACCGCGCAATGGCAGAACGATGCCGAGTTCATCGCCAACATCGAATCGCTGCCGGAATCGCTGGAAGATC
>DATMSN010001003.1:0-6038 GCA_035565375.1 Duganella sp.
CGGCGAGCACGCGCAGCCCCCGGAAACGGATCAGCGCCAGACCCTTGCCGGCCAGTTGCACGCTGCCGCTCGCCGGCCCGCCCACGTCCGCGCCGGCGGCCACGTCGATCACATAGCGCGGGCCCATTTGCGCCAGCCCCGCTTCGCACACCAGCGTCAGCAGCAAAGCCACCGCCACCGCACCCAATCCGACCCCGTTCCGCATCGCTGCTCCTGCTCCATGGCGAGGATTCCAGTAGACCATCGTGGGGTTTTATTTCCTTGGCCCAACTCAAGCGGCCCTCGCGCAAGGCCCGCCGGCGCTCAAAAATCGGGCACGAATGATACAATCGCGCCCTCGACAGCACGCCGAAGCGCTCACAAGGCGTGGCGCGCCATTTCACATTGTTTCTCTGAGATCCAGACTGCCATGCACCCAGATATGCCGACGCCTTATGAAAAAGGCAATCAAAATCAAACCACCCTGTGGACCGAATGCATCGCGTTCTACGAGGAATTGGCGCAGCGCTTCCCGCAAGTGCTGCGTTTTGAACAGATCGGCGTGTCCGACGGCGGCATTCCCGTGCACGCGGGCATCGTCAGCCCGGACGGCGTGTTCGACCGGTCGCAGATCAAGGCCGAGGGCCGCACCGTCTTCTTCAACAACAACGGCATCCACCCCGGCGAACCCGAGGGCGTGGACGCCTGCATGGCCATCGTGCGCGACCTGTGCTTCGAGCCGGCCCGGCTGGCGGCGTTGGGCGGCACGGTGTTGCTGTTCGTGCCGCTCTACAACGTCGACGGCGCGCTCAACCGCGCCAACACGTCGCGCGTCAACCAGGACGGCCCCGAGCAGTTCGGCTTCCGCGGCAACAGCCGCCACCTGGACCTGAACCGCGACTTCATCAAGTGCGACACGCTCAACGCCCGCCTGTTCAACCAGCTCGTCACCAGCTGGGACCCGGACGTCATGGTCGACACGCACACCTCCAACGGCGCCGACTACCCGTACACGATGACCTTGATCCACACCCAGGCGGACAAGCTGGGCTACGGCCTCGGCCCCTTCCTGCGCGAGACCATGCTGCCGCACATCTATGCACAGATGGAGGCGAAGGGCTGGCCCACCTGCCCCTACGTCAATCCGGTCAAGGACAGCCCGGACGACGGCATCGCCGAATTCCTGGAAGTGCCGCGCTTCTCGACCGGCTTCGCGGCCCTGCACCACGTGATCGGCTTCATGCCGGAGACGCACATGCTCAAGCCGTTCAAGGACCGCTACGAATCGATGCGCGCGCTGCTGGACGTGACGATGGCCTTCACCGTCGCCCACGGCGAACAAATCCGCGCGCTGCGCGCCGACGCCAAAGCGCAGGCGGCCAGCGCCAGCGAATGGACCGTCAACTGGCGCCTGGACGAAACCAATCCGTCGACCTTGCGCTTCAAGGGCTACGCCGCCAAGCGCAGCGCCAGCCTGCTGGGCGACTACCAGCGCCTGTCGTACGACCGCGGCCAGCCGTGGGAAAAGGACATCGCCTACTACAACAGCTTCGTGCCGGCGGCCACGGTGCGCGCGCCGAAAGGCTACATCGTGCCGCAGGCCTGGCGCGAAGCCATCGAGCGCCTGCAGTGGAACGGCGTTGAAATGGCGGCCTTCGACGAAGCCTCCACCATCGAGGCGCAGTATTATCACATCGCCTCCGTCACCTCGCGCCCGCACGCCTACGAAGGCCATATGTACCACGACGAGGTGGAACTGGAAGCGCGCACCGGCAGCTTCACGGTGCAGCCGGGCGACTGGTTCATCCCGCTCAAGCAGGCCAACGCCCGCTACGCCGTCGAGACGCTGGAACCGCAAGGCCACGACTCCTTCTTCCGCTGGGGCTTCTTCAACAGCGTGCTGGAAAAGAAGGAAGCCTTCTCCGACTACGTGTTCGAAGACCTGGCGCTGGAGATGCTCGACGCCGAGCCGGAGCTGAAGGCCAAGTTCGAAGCGTGGAAGGCCGCCAATCCGGCACTGCTGTCCGATCAGGAAAAGGTATTGGGCTTCATCTTCGAAAACGGCAAGCGCCACGCCGAGCCGGAATGGCGCCGCTACCCGGTGTTGTCGGTTTTCTAAACGGTCTTCTAAACGATCTTCTAAATTCAACGACGCGTTCCGTGTGCGCGCGATGGCGATCCCGCCGCGCGCACATTAGCACCCGCTTGCCCACAAGGTCACAGCCATGCACTACGCACTCAATCTGCGCACTTTCTTCTACAGCCACTATTTTTACCTCGGGCTGCGCTTCGCCGCGGGCCTGGTCGGCGTCACGCTGATCACCTTGCAGTTCGCCGACATGGCCACCGCGATGACGGTCTGCATCGGCGCCCTGTGCACCGCGCTGATGGACATGCCCAGCCCCCTGCGCCACAAGTTCAACGAAATGAGCGCCTCGGTGCTGCTGTGCAGCGCCGTCACGCTGTTGATCAGCCTTTGCGCGCCGCTGCACTGGCTGTTGATGACGATGCTCGTGCTGGTCAGCTTCCTGGCCTGCATGATGGTCGTCTACGGCAAAAAATCGATGCCGCTGCAACTGGCCACGCTGTTCATCATGACCATGTCGATGGAGCACTCGATGTCGGTCAAGCAGTCCTTCATCCACACCGGCCTGTTCACCCTGGGCGCGCTGGCCTACCTGGCCTACGCGATGGGCATCTCGTGGATACTGCGCCACCGCATCAAGCAGCAGGTGCTGGCCGAAGCGCTGTTCGAGCTGGCCGCCTACATCGACATCAAGGCCGACTTCTACGACACCCGCTACAACCTGAACGAACAATTCAACAAGCTGGTACGCCATCAAAGCGTGCTGGCCGACCGCCAGCAGGCGTCGCGCGACCTGATCCTGCGGGCGCACCAGAACAGCAAGGACGCCATCGTCGTGCAGGTCCACGTCTGCATGCTGGATTTGTATGAGCTGATCCTGTCCACCCACACCGACTACGCGCAGCTGCGCATGCACCTGGCCGATTCGCCGGTGCTCACCACGCTGCGCGACCTGGCCTACAAGGCCGCGCGCGACATCGAATCGGTGGCCTACGACGTCACCCGCAAGAAGGCCTCGTACGCGGAGATCAGCTACACGCCGGAACTGGACGCGGTCGAGGCGGAACTGGCCGCGATCCAGCGCCGCATCGACGAGGGCAAGCCGCAGCAGGAGGCGCTGGCGGTGCTGCGCGCCCAGCGCAACAAGATCCGCGCCATCATCAAGATGATCGGCGAGCTGCATCAGGCCAGCCAGAAGGTATACGACACCACGCCGTTCTGGGTCGACGCCGACATGGGTCCTTTCCTGTCGCAGCAAAAGTACGAGCTGCGCATGATCCTGTCGCACCTGCGCATGGATTCGCCGATCTTCCGCTTCTCGCTGCGGGTGGCGATGGCGATCTCGGTCGGACTGGCGGTCGCCGCGTGGCTGCCGTACGCGGCGCACAGCTACTGGATCGTGCTGACCATCGTCATCATCCTCAAGCCCAGCTTCAGCATGACCAAGCAGCGGCGCGGCGACCGCATCGTCGGCACCATCATCGGCTGCGTGATCACCGCGCTGATCATCCGCTTCCTGAACCACCAGGCGATCATCCTCGGCATCCTGGTGCTGGCGACGGTGGCCACGCCGACCTTCATCTACCTGCGCTACCGCTACGCCGCCATCGCGGTCAGCATCATGATCCTGCTGCAGATGCACCTGATCGCGCCCGGGAACAATAACCTGATCATGGAGCGCCTGGTCGACACCTTCATCGGCGCGGCGGTGGCGACGGCCTTCAGCTTCGTGCTGGCGAACTGGGAATATCAAACCCTGCCGCGCCTGATCCGCGAGGTGCTGGACGTGAACCTGCGCTACATGCAGGCCAGCTTCGATCTGCTGCAGGGCAAAGGCAAGGACGATTTCGCCTACCGCATCGAGCGCAAGCGTCTGATGGACAGCCTGGCCTCGCTCAGCTCCGCGCTGGTGCGCATGCTCGACGAACCATCGAGCAAGCAGCGCGCGGTGGAGGACATCAATCTGTTCATCGTGCAGAACTACCTGCTGGTGGCGCATGTGGCGGCCCTGCGCGCCATCCTGCGCCGCCACGTGAACGAACTGCCGAAGGAGCCGGTCAACGCCATGCTGGGCGAAAGCCACGACCAGGTGGTCGGCATCCTGTCGCAGGCGCTCGACCGGCATGCGGGCAATACGCCGGCGCCCGCGCACAGGCCGGCCATCCCGGCCGCCGATAGCGCCGCCGTGCCGTGGTCCGGCTGGCCTTTGGTGCAGCGCCGCATCCGCCTGCTGCAGGCCGACGCGGCGAAAATCATCGTCCACAGCGAGGCGATCGTCCGCAACGTGGCCTAAGGCTGCTAACATGGTGCTATGAGTTCATCGTCCACCCCATTCAGCTCCCGCGATCTCGCTTCGGCGCTGGCCGTGGTCCTGATATGGGGCACCAACTTCGTCGCGATGAAGATCGGCCTCAAGGACCTGACGCCGTTCCAGCTGGGCGCCGCCCGCTATGTCTTCGCGGTGCTGCCACTGATCCTCGTCGTGCGCCCGCCCAAGCTGCCCGTCAAATGGATCGTCGCCTATGGCCTGTGCCAGGGCGTCGGCCAATTCGGCCTGCTGTTCCTGTCGCTGAAGGTCGGCATGTCGGCCTCGCTGGCGTCGGTCATCCTGCAAACCCAGGTCTTCTTCACCGCGCTGTTCGGCTTCGTGCTGCTGCGCGAACGCGCCAGCCGCGCGCTGAAAGGCGGCCTGCTGCTGGCGGCGCTAGGGCTGGTCTGCTTCGGCATGAACTATGTGGAGCCGGGCCACGCCGGCGGCACCACTGCCGGCGGCTTCGTGCTGACGTTGATGGCGGCGGCGATGTGGGCCGCGTCGAACATCGTCGTGCGCCGCGCGCAGCGGGCCACGCCGGAATTCGATGTCGTCGGCTTCATGGTCTGGTGCAGCCTGGTGCCCATCCTGCCGTTCATCGGCCTGTCGCTGGCGTTCGACGATCCGGCCACCCGCTGGCACTGGACCGGCGCGCCGTGGACCACGTGGGCCTCGGTCGCCTATCTGGGCTGGATGGCCACCATCCTCGGCTACGCGATGTGGACCCGGCTGCTCAAGCGCCATCCGGTCAACCGCGTGGCGCCATTCAGCCTCGGGGTGCCGGTGGTCGGCATCAGCGCCGGCATGATCCTGCTGGGCGACGTCGTCACCGGCTGGCAATGGGCCGGCATCGCGCTGATCGTGCTCTCCTTGATCTGCACCATGTTCGGCGGCCGCTGGCTGGACCGCCGGGGCTGACCGGCGCCGGCCAACCGAATGCGCTAGCCGAAGCAGACGCGGTTGCGGCCCGTCTGCTTGGCGCGGTACAGCAGCGCATCGGCCTTCTGCAGCATCGCCTCGGCCGTCCCCGCCGCCAGATCGGCGTACACGCCCATGCTCATGGTGACCTTCAGCTCCGGATGGACCTCGTGCCACGGGAAGCTCTCTATCATGTGGCGCAGCTTGTCGCACAGCGCCGCCGCCTGCGGCAGCTCGGTCTCCGGCAAGGCGATGACGAATTCCTCGCCACCGTAGCGCGCCACCAGGTCGCTCAGGCGCATGTGGCTGCGCAGGATCTCGCCGACATGGCGCAGCACGGCGTCGCCGGTGGCGTGCGAGAACTGGTCATTGATCTTTTTGAAGAAATCGATATCCCCTATCACCATTGTGAATGGCTGCTTGTGGCGCACCGCGTGGCTGAACAGCGTGGTCGCGCGTTCGTCGAAATGGCGGCGGTTATGCAGCTTGGTCAGCGCGTCGCGCACGCTCAGTTCGCGCATCTGCTCAGCCTGCTCCAGGATGGTCTGGTGCGAGGCGTGCAATTCCTCGTGCGTGCGGGCCAGCTTCTCGCTCATGTCGTTGAAGGCGCTGGCCAGCGTCGCCACCTCGTCGCGCCCCTCGACCGGCACGCGCTGCAGCAGCGAGCCGCCGTGCATGGCCCGCACCGCCGCCGTCAGATGGCTTAACTTGCGGCTCATGCCCCGGCTGAGCAGCACGCCCAGC
>DATMSN010001004.1:0-2138 GCA_035565375.1 Duganella sp.
ATTTATTAAGCAGAGCGAGGACGCGTGGCTCGTCGAGGAAGTAGTGGCACAGCTCGGGTTCGGCCAGGTCGGCGTACAGCACCGGCACCAGCTCGTCGAAACGGGCCAGCAGGGAGGGATCGTCGGCGGTGTCGATGTCGACGACGTCGACGGTGAACGGCCGCGCCGGCGCTTGCAGGCGCAGCAAAGCGTCCAGCATGTCCTGGCAAAGGTGGCAATAACCGCGCGAGTAGAGGGTGAAGTGCATGGTAATCGGAACCGTTCAACCCGCACCCCGGCGGCGTGGGGTCGGACCCGTTCGGGTCCGACGGGGACGCCGAGTCCCCGGGTTGGCCGGGGGTTGGCGGGCCGATCAGGGAATTACTTTTCCTTCGCCGCGCTCGGACGCAGCGAGATGAACTGCGTCGCATCGCCCCGGCGCACCAGCAGCACCGACGGCTTCTTCGGATCGAGCTTGGCCACCAGCGCGTTGAACTGCTTGGCGTCCTTGACCTCGCTGTTATTGAGCTGCAGCACCACGTCGCCCTCCTGCAGGCGCGCCGCCACCCCCTCGGCCGACTCGACCACCACGCCGCCGCCGACGCCCAGCGCCTTCTTCTTCTCGGCGCTCAGGTCGCTCACCACCAGGCCCAGCGCGTTCGGCTTGCCTTCCGCCTCGGGCTCGGCCTTGCCGCCCTTGCCCTTGGACGCCTTGGCGGTCTTTTCACTCTCCAGCTCGGCCACGACGACCGGCAAATCGATCTGCGCGCCCTTGCGCCACACCGTCACGGTCGCCTTGCTGCCGATGGCGGTGCCGCCCACCAGGCGCGGCAGGTCCGACGAGCGCGCCACCGGCGCGCCGTTGAATTTCAGGATGATGTCGCCGGACTTGATGCCGGCCTTGTCGGCGGGACCGCCCGGCTCGACCAGCGACACCTCGGCGCCCTGCGCGCTCTTCAGGCCCAGCGACTCGGCCACTTCCCGGCTCACTTCGCCGATCTGGACGCCGATGCGCCCGCGCGTGACCTTGCCGGACTTCTTCAGCTGCTCGGAGACGCGGATCGCCTCGTCGATCGGCACCGCGAACGAGATGCCGTTGTAGGCGCCGGACAAGGTGGCGATCTGCGAGTTGATACCGATGACCTCGCCGCGCATGTTGATCAGCGGGCCGCCCGAGTTGCCCGGATTGACGGCCACGTCGCTCTGGATCAGCGCCAGGTAGTCGCCGGTGTCGCGCTGCTTGGCCGAGATGATGCCGGCGGTGACCGTGTTTTCCAGGTTGAACGGCGAGCCGATGGCGATCACCCATTCGCCGACACGGATCTTGTCGGAATCGCCCATGATCAGGAACGGCAACCGGTCGCCTTCGATCTTGAGCACGGCGACATCGGTGCGGGCGTCCGCGCCCAGCACCTTGGCCTTGAACTCGCGCTTGTCGGTCAGCGTGACGAACACCTCGTCGGCGCCGTCGACCACGTGGGCGTTGGTCATCACGTAGCCATCGGCCGACAGGATGAAGCCGGAACCGACGCCGCGCTGCACCGGCTCCTCGGGCGTCTGGCGGCGTCCACGCGGATTGCCTTTGCCCGGTGGCACGGCCTTGCCGCCCGGGCCAGGCTGGGGAATGGCGCCGCCGAAGAAGCGGCGCAGGAATTCCTGCATTTCCTCGTCGCCGAGATCCTCGCCGCGGCCGCCTTGCTTCATCACTTCGGTGGTGCGGATATTGACCACCGCCGGGCCGACCTTGTCGACCAGGTCGGCGAAATCGGGCAAGCCCACCACGGCGCCGGTGACCGGCGCGGCCGCTGTCGCGGGCGCCATGCCCAGCAGGGCCGGAGACATCCATACGCTTGCGCCGACCAGCAGCGCGGAAAGAGTTTTACCACCAGCAGTGAAATTGTTTTTCATGGAAAGTATCGGTCTCTATAAAGTTCTTGGATGCGTTTAACCACCCGTTATCGCGTAGCGCCGGGTGGCTAGCATACATGGTAAGCGAAAAGCCGCCCGCCAGCGTGCGCAAGGTTATTATAAGAGTATGTGGCCGATGCTGGCTTAAGGAAGGATTACGTCCGCGCGGGACTCCGGCAGGTTCTCGGACGGCGCGCCCGGGTCGAACGGCGGCGCGGCCGGATCGGCGGCGAACGGGGACGGCTCGTGGG
>DATMSN010001005.1:0-2973 GCA_035565375.1 Duganella sp.
CAGGCGCGCCACCTGCGCCGACGACTGCCGGCGGTTGGCCAGCAGCAGTTGCAGGCGGCCGGCCACCTGGCGCAGCAGCGCGTCGCCGAAATTGTGGCCCATGACGTCGTTGACGTGCTTGAAGCGGTCCAGGTCCATCATCAGCACGAACACGCCCTCCTCGCGTTTGCGGGCGTCCTCCATCGCGTCGTTCAGCAGCAGCAGGAACTGCGCGCGGTTGGGCAGGTTGGTCAGCGTGTCCCAGTAGGCCAGGCGGCGGATCTCCTGTTCGCGCTTGGCGATCCCTTCGCGCATCGAGTCGAAGGCGCGGGCCAGCGCGCCGATTTCGTCCTCGCGGCTGGTGTCGATCTGGCCTTTGTAGTCGCCCCGCTCCAGGCGCCTGGCGGTGTCGGCCAGCTCGCTGATCGGCTGGGCGATGCGCTTGGCGGTGAAGATGATGGCCAGCGCCGAGATGGCGATGCCGCCGACGGTCAGGAAGATCAGCCAGCGCTCCAGGCGCGCGTATTCGGCGGTCGCCTCGTCGATCGAGCGCGCCAGCAGCACGCCGGCGGTCTGGCCGTTGTCGTCGCCGATCGACATCAGGCGCGCGCTGTACCGGCCGGCCTCCACCTCGATGTCGAACGGCCCGGTGGGCGCGCCCGGCAATGCCTGCAACTGCTCCACCACCGATTGCGCGGAGGCGCCCAGGTAGGTGGAGCCGGCCGACGTCCATTTACCGCGCTGGTCGCGGGTCAGCACGGTGGTGTGCAGCGAACTGACCTCGCGCATCTCGTTGGCCAGCTGACGGTCGATCGGGAACGTCATCACGATCCAGCCGATGGTGACCGGCGCCTTGACCGGCATGACGACGATCTGGTACGGGCGGCGCTCGATGATGGCGATGCCGTTGGCGCCGTCGGCCGCCTCCGCCGCGTCGAGCATGCTGACGGCCATGTGTTCCAGGCCGGCGGCCTGGCTGGCGTTGGTCGACACGCTGATCTTGCGCTCGGCGCTGACCAGCATCGTCAGCGACGCCTTGATGCGGCGCCCGCTGTTGGCGAGCGCCGATTCGATGGTGGCGCGGTCGCCCTCGTCGTTGTTGCCGATCGCGGCCAGAAAAGCGGTGTCGCGCGCCAGCAGCCGGGCGCCGAAGCGCAGGTTCTGCGCGTTCTGGTCGAGCAGGCGGCGGAACACCTTGGTGCCGTTGTTGAGTTCACCGCTGATGGCGAGGCGCGCGTTGCTGTCGATGCCGCGCTGGATCACCATCAGGCCGATCACCTGCACGGCCACGATCAGCACCAGGAACAGCGTGACGATCCGGCTTTCCAGGCTGCGAAAACGCATACGCATGCTCAGACTGTTCCTTTAATAAGCGGACGAGGTGGTGTCGACCGCCGCCGGCGGCTTCATCGGCAGTTTGAAGAGGGCCGTCGACAGCGCGTCGCCGGCCTTCACCGCTAAAACCTGCTCGGGCGTGGCGCCGCCGGCGGTGTTGTAATGCCAGGCCTTGACCACATACCGGCCGCCGGCCGGCAGCTCGATGCGGGCCGCGCCGGCGCCGTCGGTCTTGGCGAAGTACGGGGTGTCGACGACCTTGACGTAGGCCAGCATCTTGTCATGGATGTTACAGCCGAGGACCACGGTGCCGGCCTTGTCGAACACCTGCGGCGCGGCCGACTGGCCGGAGTACAGTTTTTGGTCGAACTTGTGGGCGGCCGAAAACGAGTAGATGTGGTGGCGCACCCTGTCGTTATTCGGGAAAACCACCTTGCCGCCGGTCTGCACCACGGTCACCAGCGGCATGAACTTCAAGTTTTTCTGCTCGATCTCGGCGCTGGCGGGCGCCTTGCCGCCGGCCGGGCCGCCTTCGGCCTCGATGTAGATGACCGTGTCGGGCAGCGCATTGCCCACCGCGTCCCGCACCTGCACGGCGACGCCGGTCGCGCCGGCCGGGGCGGCGCCGAGCCACGTCAGGCTGACAACAAGGAAGCGGCGGCTGACACGGTACATGGGAGGCCTGGTGAAAACATGGTGTTTCTATTGTAGCTCGACAACAATGTGACACGGAAATACTTATTGCAATATGTGACGAATTTCACGCTGGCGTCATATATCCGTCATAGAATCGTACAGTTAAACCCACATTTCGCAAGCGATAATCGTGAAAACCGCCAGCCAGACGCTGCACCGTAGCAACGCCGCCGCCACCGCCGGCGCCGCGCACATCCCCCCGGACGTCGAAGACGAAGAGGCCGTGTTGCGCGCGCATTTGTCCGACATCCTCGCGCGCCGCCAGCTCAGCGCGCTGTTCCAGCCGATCATCAACATGCAAACCGGCGACATCATCGCCTACGAGGGCTTGATACGGGGGCCGTCCGACAGTCCCTTGCACGCGCCGATGAATTTGTTCAAGGTGGCGCGCGCCGGCGGCCTGACGACGCGCGTCGAGGACCTGTGCAGCCAGGTGATCCTGGAGCGCTTCGCCGAGCTCGACTTGCCGGGCAAGCTGTTTCTCAACGTCAGTCCGGAGTGCCTGCTGCAACGCGACGCGCGCCACGGCGACACGCTCGACTACATCCAGCACATCGGCATCAACCCGGAGCGCGTGATCATCGAGCTGACCGAGAACCAGCCGACCTACGACTACGAACTCATGCGGGAGGCGGTGCGGCACTATCGGACACTGGGCTTTCAGATCGCCATCGACGATCTGGGCGAGGGGTTCTCCAGCCTGCGCCTGTGGTCGGAGTTGCGGCCGGAATATGTCAAGATCGACATGCATTTCACGCAAGGCATCAACAACGATCCCGTCAAGCTGCAATTCGTCCGCTCGATCCAGGAGATCGCCGAAAAATCGAACACGCTGGTCATCGCCGAGGGCATCGAGACCCAGGCCGAACTGTTGGTGATACGCGATGTCGGCGTCGCCTACGGCCAGGGCTATCACCTGGGCCGCCCGCATCCGCAGCCGGCGCGCGCGGCGTCGGCCGAGGT
>DATMSN010001006.1:0-5889 GCA_035565375.1 Duganella sp.
GCGCAACATCGCCTGCCTGCCGGCGCTGGTGGGCGCCTGGCGCCACGCGGCCGGCGGCATCCAGCTATCGTCGAGCGGCTCGTTCCCGTCCAACAAGACGGCGCTGCAGCGGCCCGACCTGCTCAAGTCGCTGCCGCGCACCATCAACATGACCACCATCGGCAACGACCTGCTGCGCCCGGCCTCGCCGGAGTTCGGCCCGGCGGTGGAGGCGCTCATCGTCTACAACTCCAACCCGGTGGCGATCGCGCCGGACTCCTCCAAAGTGGCGGCCGGCTTCGGGCGCGAGGACTTGTTCACCGTCGTGCTCGAACATTTCCAGACCGACACCGTCGACTACGCCGACATCGTGCTGCCGGCCACCACGCAGCTCGAGCACGTCGACGCGCACACGTCGTTCGGCCACCTGTACATGATGGCCAACAACGCCGCCATCGCGCCGCTGGGCGAGGCCAAGCCCAACACCGAGATCTTCCGCCTGCTGGCGGCGGCCATGGGCTTCGACGACGCCTGCTTCCGCGACAGCGACGACGCGCTGGCCTCGATCGCCTTCAACACCAGCGACGCGCGCGCCGTGCACTTCGATTGGGAGTCGTTGAAATCGAAGGGCTGGCAAAAGCTCAACATGCCGGAGGCCCCGTTCGCGCAGGGCGGCTTCACGACGCCGTCGGGCAAATGCGAGTTCTATTCCGCCGCGATGGCGGCCGACGGACTCGATCCGTTGCCGACTTATCTAGCTCCGTACGAATCTGTTGCTAGCAACCCTCAACTTGCAGAAAAATATCCGCTGGCGATGATTTCTCCGCCGGCACGAAATTTTTTAAATTCGACATTTGTAAACGTCAAGAGTTTGCGCTCGGCGGAGGGCGAACCGCACCTCGACATCCACCCCGACGACGCCGAAAAACGCGGCATTTCGGACGCCGACATGGTGCGCATCCACAATGACAGAGGCAGTTTTATCGCCAAGGCGCGCGTGACGGACAAGGCCCGTCCGGGCCTGGTTGTCGGTTTATCAGTGTGGTGGAAGAAGCTAGGCAGGGATGGCAAAAACGCCAACGAGGTCACCAGCCAACAGCTGACGGATATGGGCCGCGCACCGACTTTTTACGATACACTGGTTCAAGTCGAAAGAGTCGTTGCTTGAAGGTAGCATATGCGCAATTTTTTCCGCCGTGTCATGCGAGCCAAATACTGGGTCGCGACGGCATGCTCGGTACTGTTGCTGGCCGGTTGCGCCCAGTTGCGGTACTACGTGCAGGCTGCGCAAGGCCAGTACGCGCTGTGGTCGGACGCCCGTCCGATCGATGACTGGCTGGGGGATCCGAGCACCGATCCCCGCCTCAAGGCCCGCCTCGAAAAAGCCCTGCTGATCCGCCGCTTCGCGGTGCAGGAACTGGGCCTTCCCAACAACGCCAGCTACAAGAATTACGCCGCGCTGTCGCGTCCGTTTGTGCTGTGGAACGTGGTGGCCACGCCGGAGCTGTCGCTGCGGCCGATCCAGTGGTGCTTCCCGATCGCCGGTTGCGTCAGCTACCGCGGCTACTACAGCAAGGCCGACGCCACCGCCTACGCCGACGAGCTGCGCGAGGAGGGCAACGACGTCCAGGTCGGCGGCGTGCCGGCGTACTCCACGCTCGGCTGGTTCAGCGATCCGCTGCTGTCGACCTTCATCAATTATTCCGACGCCGAACTGGCGCGCATGGTGTTCCACGAGCTGTCGCACCAGGTCGTCTATGTGCAGGGCGACACCCAGTTCAACGAAAGCTTCGCCACCGCCGTGGAAGAGGCCGGCGTGCAGCGCTGGCTGGAGTTGTACGGCACCGACGAGATGCGCCAGAGCTACGTGCGCAACAGCGCGCGCCGCCAGGATTTTCTGGCGCTGCTGGTCGAGCACCGCAAGATGCTGGCCGATAACTACGCCAGCAAAACCAGCACCCGCCACCGCCGCGCCGAGAAGGCCCGCATCTTCGCCCACCTGAAATCGGATTACCAAAAGCTCAAGGAACGCTGGGGCGGCTACGCCGGCTACGACCGCTGGTTCGCCGAGCCGCTGACCAACGCGCACCTGAGCTCGGTGGGAACTTACCACGATTATCTGCCCGCCTTCCGCGAGCTGATGAAGCAGGAGCGAACGTTCGTGCGATTTTATGCTGCAGCGCAAAAATTGGCTTTGCTTGATTTCGCTCAACGTCAACAGCAGCTTGACCATCTCACCCGCCTTGCGACGCTGGAGACCGAGCGCACCGCGCGCCCCGACCAGCAGGCCGCCGCCGCCCAAGCCGCGCCCTGATGCTGCTATGCAGCATAAAAAGCCGTTAGAAGCGATGTTCTAATTATGCTTAAATGCGCTTGCGTCCGGGCGGCCTGCCCGATAGCATCGCATCATAGGCAGGCTCGGGCAGTTCGCGCAGACGACACACCGGCCCTGAAGCGGCACTGTGCGCCGGCGACGACAACGATAATGAGACGAGAGGCACGGGATGGAGAAAATCTGGTTGAAGTCCTATCCGCCCGGCATGCCGACGGAGGTCGACACGTCACAGTACCGTTCGCTGGTGCAGTTGCTGGAGGAGTCCTTCCATCAGTTCGCGGACCGCAACGCCTACGTCTGCATGGACAAGTTCCTGACCTACGCCGAGCTCGACGCCTATTCCAAGCGCCTGGGCGCCTGGCTGCAAAGCCGCGCCATGAAGCAGGGCGCGCGCGTCGGCATCATGCTGCCCAACGTGCTGCAATATCCGATCGCCATCGCCGCCATCCTGCGCGCCGGCTACACCGTGGTCAACATCAATCCGCTGTACACGCCGCGCGAGCTGGAGCACCAGCTCACCGATTCCGGCTGCGAAGCCATCATCATCCTGGAAAACTTCGCCGCCACGCTCGAGCAGGTGCTGGGCCGCACGCAGGTGCGGCACATCCTGGTGGCCAGCATCGGCGAGATGCTGGGCGCACCGAAAGGCATGCTGGTCAACTTCGTCGTGCGCAATGTCAAACGCATGGTGCCGCCGTTCTCGTTGCCGAACGCGGTGCGTTTCAAGGACGCGCTGTCGCACGGCGTCGGCATGAAGCTGACGCCGGTCGACGTGAACCAGGACGACCCGGCCTTCCTGCAATACACCGGCGGCACCACCGGCGTGGCCAAGGGCGCCGTCCTGACGCACAAGAACCTGATCGCCAACGTACTGCAGACCGAGGCGTGGGGCAAGCCGGCCATGGGCGCGCTCGACGAGCAGATCGCCATCGTCGCGGCGCTGCCGCTGTACCACGTCTTCGCGCTCAAGGCCTGCGCGATGTGGGGCACGCGGGTGGGCGCGCTCAACATCCTGATCACCAATCCGCGCGACATCGGCGGCTTCGTCAAGGAGCTGGCCAAGTACCGCTTCCACATGCTGCCGGCGGTCAACACGCTGTACAACGCCTTGCTGAACCATCCTGATTTCGTCCACCTGGATTTCTCCGCGCTCAAGATGTGCAACGGCGGCGGCATGGCCGTGCAGCAATCCGTCAACGACCGCTGGCGCAAGGTGACGGGCGTGGCCATCATCGAAGGCTACGGCCTGTCCGAGACCTCGCCGGTGGCCACCTGCAACCGCACCGATAACACCGAGTTCACCGGCACCATCGGCTTGCCGCTGCCGTCGACCGAGATCGCCATCCTCGACGACGACGGCCACGAAGTGCCTTTGGGCCAGCCCGGGGAAATCGCCATCCGCGGCCCGCAGGTGATGGCCGGCTACTGGAACCGTCCGGACGAGACGGCCAAGGTGATGACCGCCGACGGCTACTTCAAATCCGGCGACGTCGGCGTGATGGACGAAAACGGCTACGTGAAGATCGTCGACCGCAAGAAGGATATGATCCTGGTCTCGGGCTTCAACGTCTACCCGAACGAACTGGAAGCCGTGATCTCGGCCCATCCGGGCGTGCTGGAATGCGCGTGCATCGGCGTGCCGGACGAACATTCGGGCGAGGCCGTCAAAGTGTTCGTGGTGCGCAAGGACCCCGGCCTGGGCGCGGAGCAGCTGATGGCCTACTGCAAAGAACAACTGACCGGCTATAAAAAACCGAAGTACATAGAGTTCCGCGAGGAACTGCCAAAAACCAATGTCGGTAAAATCCTTCGGCGCGTGCTGCGGGACGAACACACCAACGAAAAGAAAAAGGCTGCATAAAGATGGAAAAAATCTGGCTCAAGTCCTACCCCGACAACATGCCGGCGGAGATCGACCCCACGCAATACCGTTCGATCACGCATCTGCTGGAGGAATCGTTCGGCAAATTCGCCGACCGCAACGCCTATGTGTGCATGGATAAGTTCCTCACCTACCGCGAGCTGGACCAGCTGTCGCGGCAGATGGCCGCCTGGCTGCAAAGCAAGGGACTGAAGCCGGGCGCGCGCGTGGCGATCATGATGCCCAACGTGCTGCAATATCCGGTGGCGATGGCCGCCATCCTGCGCGCCGGCTACGTGGTGGTCAATGTCAATCCGCTGTACACGCCGCGCGAGCTGCAGCACCAGCTGGTGGACTCGGGCTCGGAAGCGATCATCGTGCTGGAGAACTTCGCCACCACCGTCGAGCAGGTGATCGCGCACACCCAGGTCAAGCACGTGATCGTCGCCAGCATGGGCGACATGCTGGGCACGTTGAAGGGCGCCATCGTCAACCTCGTCGTGCGCAAGATCAAGAAGCTGGTGCCGGCGTTCTCGCTGCCCGGTTCGGTGACGTACAAGAAGATGCTGTCCGAGGCGGCCGGCATGACCTTGCAGCCGGTTAAGCAGGGACACGACGACGTCGCCTTCCTGCAGTACACGGGCGGCACCACCGGCGTTTCCAAGGGCGCCGTGCTGCTGCACCGGAACATCATCGCCAACGTGCTGCAGAACGAGGCGTGGCTGCAGTTCAAGCAGCAGCCGGAGCAGATCGTCTTCGTTGCCGCGTTGCCGCTGTATCACATCTACTCGCTCACCATCAGCGCCTTCATGGGCATGCGCATGGGCGGGCTGAACCTGCTGATCCCGAATCCGCGCGACATCCCCGGCTTCGTCAAGGAGCTGGCCAAGTACCGGGTGGCGGTGTTCCCGGCGGTCAACACCTTGTACAACGCGCTGCTGAACAACGCGGAGTTCGCCAAGCTCGACTTCTCCAGCTACTCGGTGTGCAACGGCGGCGGCATGGCCGTGCAGAAGGCCGTGGCCGACAGGTGGCTCAAGGTGACCGGCACGCCGATCATCGAAGGCTACGGCCTGTCCGAGACATCGCCGGTGGCCACCGCCAACCGCGTCGACATCAAGGAGTTCACCGGCACCATCGGTCTACCGATTCCGTCGACCGAGGTGCAGATCCTGGACGACGACGGCAACCCGGTGCCGTTGGGCCAGACCGGCGAGATCGCCATCCGGGGCCCGCAGGTGATGGCCGGCTACTGGAACCGGGCGGACGAGACCGCCAAGTCGATGACCGCCGACGGCTTCTTCAAGACGGGCGACGTCGGCATCATGGACGAGCGCGGCTATACCCGCATCGTCGACCGCAAGAAGGACATGATCATCGTCTCGGGCTTCAACGTGTATCCGAACGAGGTCGAGGGCGTGGTGGCGGCGCATCCCGGCGTGCTGGAGGTGGCCTGCATCGGCGTGCCGGACCAGAACTCGGGCGAGGCGGTCAAGCTGTTCGTGGTGCGCAAGGACCCCAACCTGACGGCGGAGCAGTTGCTCGAGTATTGCAAGCATGAGTTGACCGCGTACAAGAAGCCGAAGTTCATCGAGTTCCGTGACGAGCTGCCGAAGACCAATGTCGGCAAGATTTTGCGGCGCCAGCTGCGCGACGAGAAGCCGAAGGTGGCCGCGTAAATTCAAAAAATCGCCTGTTCGCAGGCGATTTTTTT
>DATMSN010001007.1:0-12122 GCA_035565375.1 Duganella sp.
CGCGCAAATCGCCGGTGTGTCGAAAGTCATCGTGGCCGACGCCGCCCACTTCGCCGACGGCCTGGCCGAGAACGTCGCCGAGCAGGTGCTGGCGCTGGCCCAAGGTGATGCGTACAGCCACATCCTGGCGCCGGCCACCGCCTACGGCAAGAACATCCTGCCGCGCGTGGCCGCCAAGCTGGACGTGGCGCAGATTTCCGAAATCACCAAGGTCGATTCGCCCGACACCTTCGAGCGTCCGATCTACGCCGGCAACGCCAT
This sequence comes from Duganella sp., assembly GCA_035565375.1. GTDB lineage: Bacteria > Pseudomonadota > Gammaproteobacteria > Burkholderiales > Burkholderiaceae_D > Rugamonas. The sequence goes on from DATMSN010001007.1 coordinate 262, forward strand.
CGCCTACGTGCAATCGTCGGACAAGATCAAGGTCATCACCGTGCGCTCGACCGGCTTCGACGCCGCCGCCGCCACCGGTGGCTCGGCCGCGACCGAGAACGTCGCCGCCGTCGGCGATTCGGGCAAGTCGACCTTCGTCGGCCGCGAGCTGGCCAAGTCGGACCGTCCCGAGCTGACCGCCGCCAAGATCATCGTCTCCGGTGGCCGCGGCATGGGTTCGGCCGACGCCTTCAAGGTGCTGGAACCGCTGGCCGACAAGCTGAACGCGGCCATGGGCGCCTCGCGCGCCGCCGTCGACGCCGGCTACGTGCCGAATGACTGGCAGGTCGGCCAGACCGGCAAGATCGTCGCGCCAACCTTGTACATCGCCGTCGGCATCTCCGGCGCGATCCAGCACTTGGCCGGTATGAAGGATTCGAAAACCATCGTCGCGATCAACAAAGATCCCGAAGCGCCGATCTTCTCCGTTGCCGACTACGGCATCGTTGGCGATCTGTTCGACATCGTGCCGCAACTGGTGGCGGAACTGGGCTAATCGAGCCTGACCGCACCCGAGCCACGCTGATCCGGCACCACCGGATTGCCGTGGCTTTTTTCTTGGAGACATAAGATGCCCTATCAAGCACCCCTGAAAGACATGCTGTTCGTGATGAACGAACTGGCCGACCTGGCCGGCGTCAACGCGCTGCCGGGCAACGAAGACGCGACCCCGGACACGGCCGAAGCCATCCTGGAGGAGAACGCGAAATTCGTCAGCAACGTCATCGCGCCGCTGAACCATCCGAGCGACAAGGAGCCGAGCCATTGGCACGACGGCCAGGTGACGACCTCCAAAGGCTTCAAGGAAGCCTTCAAGGCGTTCGGCGAGGCCGGCTGGCAGGGTGTGCAGCATCCGGTGGAGTTCGGCGGCCAGGGCTTGCCCAAGCTGTTGGCGACGCCGTGCATCGAAATGCTCAACGCCGGCAGCATCTCGTTCGCGCTGTGCCCGCTGTTGTCGGACGGCGCGATCGAGGCGCTGCTGACGGCCGGCAGCGACGAGCAGAAAGCCATCTACCTGGAAAACCTGGTGTCGGGCAAATGGACCGGCACCATGAACTTGACCGAGCCGCAAGCCGGCTCCGATCTGGCCGCCGTGCGCACGCGCGCCGTGCCGCAGGGCGACGGCACCTACAAAGTGTTCGGCACCAAGATCTTCATCACCTACGGCGAGCATGATTTTTCCGAGAACATCGTCCATCTGGTGCTGGCGCGCACGCCGGACGCGCCCGCCGGCGTGAAGGGCATCTCGCTGTTCATCGTGCCGAAGTTCCTGGTCAACGCCGACGGTACGATCGGCGCGCGCAACGACGCCCATTGCGTCTCGCTCGAACACAAGCTGGGCATCAAGGCCAGCCCGACCGCCGTGCTGCAATTCGGCGACCATGGCGGCGCCATCGGCACGCTGGTGGGCGAAGAGAATCGCGGCCTGGAATACATGTTCATCATGATGAACGCGGCGCGCTTCGGCGTCGGCCTGCAGGGCATCGGCCTGGCCGAGCGCGCCTACCAAAAGGCAGTGGCGTTCGCCAAGGACCGCGTGCAGTCGCGCGACCTGGCCGGGTCGGCCGGTCCGGTGGCGATCATCCACCATCCGGACGTGCGCCGCATGTTGATGTCGATGCGCTCGCAGACCGAGGCGGCGCGCGCGCTGGCGTATGTCGGCGCCGGCATCAGCGACGTCGCCCACAGCCACGCCGACGCGGACGTGCGCAAGGCCAATCTGGCCGTGTACGAATATCTGGTGCCGATCATCAAAGGCTGGTCGACCGAGATGTCGCAGGACGTCGCGCGCGACGGCGTGCAGGTGCACGGCGGCATGGGCTTCATCGAAGAGACCGGCGCGGCGCAGCACTACCGCGACGCCAAGATCTTGACGATCTACGAAGGCACGACGGCGATCCAGGCCAACGATCTGGTCGGCCGCAAGACGGTGCGCGATGGCGGCGCCGTGGCCAAGGGCATCATCGCCCAGGTGCGCGCGACGGAAGCCGAGCTGGCGGCCGGCGGCTCGGCCGACTTCAAGGCGATACTGGCGCAGCTGTCGGCCGGCAGCAAGGATCTGGAGGCGGTGGTCGAGTACGTCGTCGCCAACATGAAGAGCGACATCAAGGGCGTGTTCTCGGGCAGCGTGTTGTACTTGAAACTGGCCGGCATCGTGCTGGGCGGCTGGCAGATGGCGCGCGCCGCCGTGATCGCGCAACAAAAACTTGATGCGGGCGACGGCGACGCCGGCTTCTACAAGGCCAAGATCTCCACCGCGCGCTTCTTCGCCGACCACATCCTGTCGCAATCGTCGGGCCTGCGCACCGCCATCATCGACGGCAGCGCCGGCGTGCTGGCGCTGAGCGAGGACCAGTTCTAAGCAGGTCGGGAAGCATCGAGAAAAAGCAGCTTCGGCTGCTTTTTTTTCGCCTGTTCTTAAGCAAATCGTGGTTCCATATTTCATCCATTCGTCACGATCATGGTGTCGCTATATTTCGCGCTACACTAATATGAAAATACACGAATTGATTGCGTTGCTTCAGGCGAATGGCTGGGTTCAAGTTCGTATGAAAGGGAGTCATCGACAGTTTCAGCATCCAATCTTTGCCGGTACGATAACGGTGGCTGGTAAGCGTAGTGTCGATGTGCCCCTTGGTACACTCAATGTCATTCTTAAGCAGGCTGGTTTGAAGAAATAGGAGGCCTTATGCGCTTTTTAGTCATTGTCGAAGAAGGCCCCGAATCGTTTGGGGCATATGTTCCTGATTTACCAGGTTGCGTTGCCGTGGGCGAGACGCGGGAGCAGACTTTAGCTTTGATGCGAGAAGCTATTGTATTTCACTTGGAAGGCTTGAAGGCGGACGGGCAGGCCGTTCCCAAGCAGATATCAAGCGTAGAAACGGTGGAAGTAGAGATGGCGTAGCGTCATCGATATTTGTGTTCGCACGTCGTTTCGATGTCGGCAGTGTCACTGAGGCCGCCCCCCCTTCCCGCCAGTCTGGTTGGCTACGTCGAAGTGGCCTGATTCAGGCCGGCGCGCCCATCACGTCCACGATCGCCTGATACACGCGCACCGGTTCCTCGGCGATGCGGTTGAGCACGTAGAGGAAATGCTCTTCGCCGAAGACCACATATTCGCGGGTAGGGAAGCCGCGCGCTTTCAGCCCGGCGATGTTTTCCGCGCCCAGTCCGATCAGCGATTCGAATTCATACCAGCGCGGATCGATCCTTTCCTTCAGTATCAATTCGCTCAGGTCCGCCTGGATCGAGCGGTCGTGCGTGGCGATCGAGCACTTGTGGCCGCTGAGCAGCAACTCGCCCGCGTACTTGCGATACGCGGCGGCCAGCTCGGGGCTGTTGCGGTCGTGGGAAATCTCCGCTGATTCCAGGAACGCGCCTTTGACCAGCCGGATGCGGCCCGGGATCTTCATCAACTCCGGCAAGTCGCGCGCCGTGCGGTGGCGCTTGGCCGGCACCGTGATACCGACGTTGTGCAGGCCGTCCTCCCGATGCAGCCGCGCGTAGATGGCGTAGATGTCGTCGGCGCGGTCCGCGCCCTCCATCGAGATCATCACTTCGCGGTTGATCCCGGCCGCCGCCAGCGCCACGCGGCGCAGGTTGCGGTAGCCCAGCTCCAGATCCACCATCGATCCCACGTGCGACAGGTCCAATGAGATCGAGCAGTTCAGGTTGCGCCGGCCGACCGCGCGCGTCAGTTCCATGAACACCTCCGTCTCCGCCATCGCGAAGGCCTCGTCGCGCACGCTCTCGCCCATGTACTCAACCGAGGCCGCGTGGCCTTGGGCGATGATGCCTTCGACCCGCGCCAGCGCCTCGGCGACCGTCTGGCCCGCCACATAGCGCTGCGACACCTTGTGCATGTAGGCGCGCAGCAGCGGGTCGTTGCAGAATTTTTCCTTGGCCGATTCGTCGAGCGCGAGCGCGCGCAGCGCCGTCGCGGCTTGGTCGACGAGGGCTTGCCACTGGGTGGGGAAGGTTGGTGCGGACACTGCGTCTCCTTGCGTTATCGAATGAACCAGCGATTGTGTCACAGCCGCGCCAACCCGTCCAAACGAGGGCGCCGTGGAACGCGCCCGGCCGGTCCGCAGGCCGGATGATTGCGCAATCTAGTTCGCGCGAATATACGCCAAAAAATACCCGGATTACTGTATTTTTTTGGCAACTATAGCCAAATTAAACGATTGACGGAGATGAAATAAAGGACCAGCATCGCAAAATGATTGCGTATGACATTTTCGATGTTAGGAGGTGAACTGAGACTAAAAGTAATAAAAATTGGTAGAGAAAAACAAAAAATGATGCGCCCAAGGCGCGAAAACCACAGGCAGAAAATGCCGAGTAGAGGAGACAGTATGGACAGTAAGTTGATCGGCGCGCCACGGCGCGGACCAGGCTTGGGTGGATGCATTGCCGCCACCGTTGTCGCAGGCCTCATTTCAACCGCGCACGCGCAGACCACCCCGGCGCCGGCGCCGGAAGCGGCCGACGACAAGGCCGAGCAGCAACCGGCCAAGCCGGTCGTCGTCGTCAACGGTTACCGCAGTTCGCTGGCCTTGTCGGCGAACGAAAAGCGCGAGAACGTCGGCCTGAGCGATACCGTGTTCTCGGAAGACATCGGCAAATTCCCCGACCCCAACATCGCCGACGCGCTGGCCCGGGTGCCCGGCGTCACCGTGCGCCGCGCCGAGATCGACGGCGAGGGCCTGAACATCTCCATTCGCGGCATGGGCTCGGCCTTCACCCGCGTGCTGCTCAACGGCGCGCCGATGGCGTCGGCGTCGGCCGGCAGCTGGGGCGGCTCGATCAGCGCCAACCGCGAAGTCGACATGGACTTCCTGCCGTCCGAGCTGTTCCGCAGCGCCAGCGTCTACAAAAGCCAGCAAGCCAGCCTGATCGAGGGCGGCATCGCCGGCACCGTCAACATGCGCAGCGTGCGCCCGTTCGACAAGAGCGGCTTCCGCTCGGCGTTCACCCTGAGCGGCAACTATCGCGAGCAGAACGGCAAGATGGGCGCCACCGGCTCCGGCCTGGTCAGCAACACCTGGACCAGCAACGCCTGGGGCAAGTTCGGCCTGCTGGGCGGCGTGGCCTTCGGCGACACCAAGTACAAGACCGACGGCTTCCAGTCGGTCGACATGCGCAACTTCCAGCTGAAGTCGTTCCAGGCCAATGCTTCCGACAAGCCCAACAGCACCGGCGGCGGTTCGCAGTCGACCCCGGACGCCGTGCCGTCCGGGCTGGCGCTGAAGGACTTGCCCGAGTACGCCCGTTCCATCCTGGTGCCGGGCAAGCAGATCGACCGCGCGATGCTGCTCGCGCTCAATCCCGGCGCCACCATCCAGCAGATCGACAACGCGCTGATGGCCCGCCTGGGCCGCCATCTGGTGTATGAAGGCGAGCGCAAGCGCATCGGCGAAGTGCTGAGCATGCAGTGGCAGCCGAACGACAAGTGGGACGTCTACCTGGACCTGGTCGCCGCCCAAAAGCGCAACCAGATGACCTACCAGGCGATGAACGCCGGCACCCGCGCCAACACGGTGATTCCGATCGGCATGGAGTTCGACCGCAGCGACTGCACCGTCGGTTGCGTGCTCAACAAGGCGATCTTCGCCAACACCTTCTGGTCGCTGGAATACCGGCCGATGGAGGAGAAGACCAAGTTCCACAGCATCAATCCCGGCTTCGAGTTCCGGCCGACCGACAAGCTGACCATCGACGCCCATTTCAACGCCACCAACAGTACCTTCTACCGCGACATGCCGACGGTGCTGTTCGCCACGCGCTCGCCCAACTCGGTGATCAACTACGACAACACCCATCCCGGCCTGCCGCCCACCTACAGCGCCAACCTGGACATCAACGATCCGGCCAACTTCGGCTGGTACCAGGGCGGGCAGGGCTTGTCGGGCCTGCGCATGGACCTGTACGAGCGCACCAACACCACGCGCGGCACGCGCCTGAACCTGAGCTGGGGCGACAACGACTTCAACCTCAAAGTCGGCGGCGCCTACGACGACATCAAGCGCCGCTACCGCGGCTTCTCGGTGGCCGACGCGTGGATGAACGTGGCTTGCGGTAACAACGTCAGCGTGCGCTACGTCGCCCCCAATACGCAGCTGCGCTCGCCGGAGGGATGCGATGGCCGCAGCACGCCCGGCCCCATCGCCGACGCGGCCACGGCCTATCCCGGCTACGGCACCGGCTCGACCAGCGGCATGACCGCGCCGCTGACCTATCTGGGGTCGGTGGTGCCGAACGCCGCCGTGAAGAATTACGTCAATCCGTCCAGCAACGGCTTCATCACCGTCGACTGGCCGAAGTTCGCGCAGGACACCGACTATCAATACTTCCGGGACAATATCTACAAGGGTTTCGGCAATGGCAGCGGCGGCTACATCCGCGAGGCGGTGAGCGCGTTCTACACCGAAGTCAACGGCCGCAACCAGGTCTTCGGCCGCACCTTGCGCTACAACGCCGGCGTGCGCTACGCGCGCACCAAGCAGACCATCGGCGCGCTGAGCGTCGGCGCCGATCCCCGCAACGCGAGCCTGCGCAACGGCGGCCTGTACGAGAACATCAGCGTGTGGGCGTACGAATCGACCACCTACAGCAATACGCTGCCGTCGGCGACCATGGCCTATAACCTCACGCCGTCGGTCATCGCGCGGCTGTCGGGCTCGAAATCGCTGACGCGCGCCAACCCCGCCGACCTGCGCCAGACCCAGCTGACGGTCGGCGACCAGGGTATGCGCCAGGGCAACCTCACCAATCCGAATCTCAAGCCGTTCGAGGCCAACAACCTCGATCTTGGACTGGAGTATTACATCACGCGCGAGGCTTACGTGTCGGTCAGCGGCTTTGCCAAGGACATCATCAGCCGGCCGGGGCAGCGCGTCACCACCTACACGCTGGCGGAACTCGATGCGCGCTTTGGCACCCTCGGCCTGACCGACGCGCAACAGCAGTCGGTCAACGCCAGCGGCGGGCGCGACAAGCATCTGATCGAGATTACCGAACCCTACAACATCGACACCAAGCTCAAGGTGCGCGGACTGGAACTGACCTGGCAGCAACCGCTGGACATGTTGCCGGTCAAGGGCTTCGGTTTCGCCGCCAACTTCACCTACGCCAAGCAGAAGGACGAGGCGAAGAACGCGCCGCCGGTGGCCGGCGTGCCGCCGCGCACTAGCAACCTGACCTTGTACTACGAGCGCAACGGGCTGAACGTGCGCGTCGCGCGCCAGTACACCGCCGCCCACGTCGTCAACACCGGCACCGGCCTGACCGTCCCCGGCGGCGCGTATGCGTACACGACGGAGCGCTCGCAGGTCGATTTGTCGGTCGGGGCGAATCTCAAGCAGATGTTCAATTTCCGCTACAACACCGATCTGACGTTGAGCGTGTGGAACGCGAACAAGGCCATCAGCCGCACTTACACGCAGTTCAGCAACGCCGTCGCCGACGAGTACAAGCCCGGCGCGGCGTACACCTTGTCGTTGCGGACGACGTTCTGATGATGACCCGGCCCACCCACCACCGGATCGTCGCGCGGATCGTTTGCGCGGCGTTGCTGGCGGCCGCGCCGGGCCTGTCTCCGGCGCAGGCCGGACGGCAGGCCAAGGCGCCGGCGCAACCCCAGCCCAAGACCTGGACCGCCGACAACGGCAATGGCACGTTCACCAATCCATTGTTCTACGACGAATTCTCCGATCCGGACGTGATCCGCGTCGGCGACTGGTTCTATATGACCGGCACCACCATGCACGCGATGCCCGGCTTGCCGGTGATGCGGTCGAAGGACCTCGTCAACTGGGAGTTCCTCGGCTACGCCGCGCCGAAGCTCGATTTCGGTCCGGCGTTCCGGTTGGAGGACGGCAAGGGGATCTACGGCCAGGGAATCTGGGCGCCCAGCCTGCGTTTCCATGACGGTACGTTCTACATCTTCACCAACATCAATCGCCGGGCCACCCAGGTCTACTCCGCGACCGACCCGCGCGGACCGTGGAAGCATCACGAAATGCGGCGCAGCCTGCACGACCTGTCCGTGCTGTTCGATGACGACGGCAAAGCGTACGCCGTCTGGGGCCATCAGACCATGCAGGTCGCACGCCTCAACGAGGATCTGACAGACATCGTGCCCGGCTCGGAAAAGACCCTGTTCGACAAGGACGACGGCATGGGCGAGGGCGCGCACTTTTATAAAATCGACGGCAAGTACTTCATCCTCAGCGCCAATTATGCCGGCGGCTTCCGCATGCCGGCCGCGCGCGCCGACAACATCTATGGTCCCTACGAGGTTAACCGGGCGATCAGCAAGGACGAGGGCTTCGGCTTGGCGCGCGGCAACCGCTTGAAGGAGAACAAGCCGCCGTTTGTCATCGATCGGCCCGAACCGGGGCCCGGCGACGCGACAACGCTGCACCAGGGCGGCATCGTGCTGACGCCGGCGGGCGAGTGGTGGGGCTTTTCGATGATGGACTACAACTCGGTCGGGCGGCTGCTTGGCCTCTCGCCGGTGACCTGGAGCGATGGCTGGCCGTACTTCGGGTTGCCGGGAAATCTGGGGCGCAATCCGCGCACCTGGGTCAAACCGAAGACCGCCGCCCGGCAGCCGATCCGCGTGCCGTACGAGCGCAATGACGACTTTTCCGGCGCGACGCTGAAACCGGTCTGGCAGTGGAACCACGTGCCGGTCGAGACCAAATGGTCGCTGACGCAGCGGCCGGGTTTCTTGCGGTTGCACGCCTTGCCGGCGACATCGTTCTGGGACGCGCGCAATAGCCTGACCCAGCGCGCGATCGGGCCGGTGTCGTCGCCGACCGTCGCGCTCGATGTTGCCGGGCTGAAGGATGGCGACACCGCCGGCCTTGGCCTGCTCAATCTGCCATACGCCACGCTCGGCGTCGAAAAGACCGCCGGGGGCCTGAGCGTCGCGCTGTTCGACCAGACCAGCGGCCAGACCACGCGCGTGCCGCTGCGCGCCAGCCGCGTCTGGTTGCGGGCCGACTGTGATTTCCTGCGCGAGCGGGCGAGCTTCAGTTATTCGGTCGACGGCAAGCATTTTGTCGCCATCGGCGGCGAATGGACGATGGTGTTCCAGCTCACCACGTTCCAGGGCGTGCGCTACGCGCTGTTCAACTACAACCGCGAGGGCGTGGACGGCGGCTACGCGGACTTCGACAGCGTCGATATCGCCGAGCCCATGCCGCGCGGGCTGATGCGCGCCATTCCGTTCGGCAAAGCCATCCGGCTGGCCTCGTATAAGGCCGAGACCGGCTTGGCTGCGGCGGGCGGAAAGCTGGCCGCTTCCACTCCGACCACGTTCAAGGTGAAGGATATGGGACTCGGCCGCGTGGCGCTGGCGTCCGGCGCGCTGTATCTGGCGGTGGATAAGGAAGGGGCTGTCAACCTGCGGGCCGGCAAGCCCGGTGCCGCCCATAGTTTTCAGTGGATAGAAACGCCGACGGGGGAACTGGTGTTGATGTCGATCGCCAACAATCGCTTCCTGCGCATCGATCCCCGCACCGGGGCGGTGGTGGCGGACAGCCCCGGGCCGCTGCCGGATGGCAGCGATGGCGTGCGATTCGTCTGGTCGTACGCCGAGGGGAACCCGGTGCGGTAGCGGACGATGCTGTCGTTCGAGCGCTGGAGCGGGGCGTCCTTCAGCAATCGGTCCTTTGAGTCAGGGCAAAGCAGGGGGGGCGGGCGAAGCATACGCTACGTTAAAGCAGCGTCCACTTCGCGCTTCCGCGCAAGTTCCCCAGCTATAAGTTTCAGCCCGCGAGGTAATGATGAGACAGCTCTACGAATACCATGCAGTGGTCGGCTACCGTTACATTCCCAATCTGCGCGCCCGCGTGGCGCACGAGGGGGGCGGCTACCTACTGCAGGTCAACGAGCAGGGCTTTCGCTCGAACGAATCGTTCGCCAAGCAGCGCCGGCCCGGGCGTGCGCGCGTTCTGGTCTTCGGCGATTCGTTCACGGCCGGCGACGCGGTCCCCAATAGCCAACGCTACACCGACCTGCTTCAGCAGCGCCTGGGCGTCGACGTCTACAATTTCGGCCTCTCGTCGACCGGCACCGACCAGCAGTACTTGATCTGGCGCGAGTTCGCCCAGGACATCGAGCACGACGTTGTGGTGATTGCGGTGTTCGTCGAAAACGTGCGGCGTGTGATGGCGCAATTCCGTCCACACCGCGATGAGCTCGGCCGCGAGCGGATCTACGCCAAACCGTACTATGAACTGGAGGGGGAAACCCTGTACCTGCGCCACGTGCCTCCGCGGCGCGAGCCATTCGAAGAGCACGAACTCAACACGGCGCAGGCCGCCGCCGTGGACACCGGCGGGCGCTACCTCGCGCTGCGCAAGATGGCGACCGCGCTCGGCGTCAAGGACGTGGTGCAGAAACTGATCCGCTATCAGCCGCTGCCGGCATATGATTCACCCGATACGCCCGACTGGCGGCTGATGCGCGCCGTCCTGTCCCAGTGGATCCGCGCGCTCGCCAAGCCCGTGGTGCTGATGCCGCTGCCGCTCCCCCAGCATCTGGACGAATCATGCGATGCCGCGCCTTACCAGGCACGATACGCGGAGCTGGCCAACGAGCTAGGCTGTGTGCTGCACGATCCCTTGCCTGACATGCTGAGAATTGCGCCGGACGAGCGGCGCCAATTGCGCTGGAAAACGGACATCCATTTCACCCCTGCGGGGCACGAGGTACTGGCGCGCTCGCTGGAGCCGGTGATCGCGCGCTTGTTGCAGCCCATTTGACAAGGACGGCATCATGGGAACCATTTTGGGCATCTCCGGCTACTACCACGATTCGGCTGCCGCATTGGTCAGGGACGGCGATATCGTCGCCGCTGCCCAAGAGGAGCGCTTTACGCGCAAAAAGCACGACCCGGCCTTCCCGGCGAACGCGATCAACTACTGCCTGGAGGAAGCCTTCATCGACCCGGCGGAACTCGACGCCGTGGTTTTCTACGACAATCCCCTGGCCACCTTCGACCGCGTCGTGCTCAATGCGCGCGCCGGGGCGCCACGCGGCCGCGACGTGTTCGTGGAGGCCGCCGCCTCGCTGCTCGGTGAAAAAATGTGGGTCAACGAGCGTGTGCAGGCCGCGCTCGGCACGCTGGGGCGGCACGGGCACGTGCTCATCGCCGAACACCACATGGCGCATGCCGCCAGCGCCTATTACCCGTCGCCGTTCGAGAGCGCGGCGATATTGACGATGGACGGCGTCGGCGAATGGGCCACCACCAGCCTTGGCGTCGGCCGCGGCCGGGTGGTCGAGTTGTTCGCCGAAATAGACTATCCGCATTCGCTCGGCCTGCTGTACAGCGCGTTCACGTATTTCTGCGGCTTCAAAGTCAATTCCGGCGAGTACAAGCTGATGGGACTCGCGCCCTACGGCAAGCCCAGATATGCCGATCTGATCAGAACGCACCTGATCGACGTTCGACCGGATGGGTCTTACCGGCTCGACATGTCCTATTTCAACTATATCGATGGGACGACGATGACCGGCGAGCGCTTCGCGGCGTTGTTCGACGGTCCCGCGCGCGCGCCCGAGTCGCCCATCACGCGGCGCGAGATGGACCTGGCGGCCAGCGTGCAGCAGGTGACCGAGGAGATCGTCCTCAAAACGGCGCGCCACCTGCGCCGCGAGACCGGCGAAAAGAACCTCGTGCTGGCCGGGGGCGTCGCCCTCAATTGCGTCGCCAATGGCAAGCTGGCGGAGGCCGGAATCTTCGACGGCATCTGGATCCAGCCGGCCGCCGGCGACGCGGGCGGCGCGCTGGGCGCGGCGCTGCTGGC